>CAJYHD010000481.1 GCA_913773715.1 uncultured Sphingobium sp. | reverse complement strand
ACTGGCAAAGGCCGCAACCGCCTGCCGGACGAGAGGCGTATCCGCAGACGTCATACCGGCAGGGCGGTCGCCGATCAGTTCCTTGCGCACCGAGATGGCTCCGCTCTTGGTCGAGCGGGCCGCATTTTCCGAAGCGACGGCGGCATCGACCTGCGCCAGCGCGGCCTGCTCCAGCTTGCCGAGTTCGGCCGCGCTTTCCGACCGCATGTCGAGTTGCAGCCAAGCCTCGGCGGGGATCGCGTTCACCGACGACCCACCGCCGACGACGCTGGCGCTGTAGGTCGTCTTGGGTGAGGCGGGCACCGGGATCTTGTAGATATTGACGACCGCCTGGCTCAGCGCCGTCAGCGGATTGACCAGCCCGAACGCGCCGAAACTATGGCCGCCCGGCCCTGTGAAGGTCAGCTTGTAGCGTTTCGACCCGACGCCGCCATTGGTCACGCCATCTGTTGAACCATCGTCGATCGAGAAGAAGCTGGCGATCCTGTCCTTATATTTGCCCTTCTGGAACAGATGTTTGGTACCGCGCAGATCGCCCAGCCCCTCTTCGCCCACATTGCCGACGAAGAGGATGTCCATCGGCGCGCGGATCCTGGCCGCCACCATCGCTTTGATCAGGCTGAGTTGCGTCGCGAGGCCAGCGACATCATCGCCCACCCCCGGCGCGAACAGCTTGTCGCCTTCTCGCTTCACCGTGACATCGGTGCCTTCGGGGAAGACAGTGTCGAGGTGAGCCGCGACCACCACCAGCTTGCCGCCGGGTTTTCCCGTACCGCGCAGCAGCCCAAGGACGTTGCCGACTTCATCCCGCTCGACATCGGCGAGGCCTGCCTGCCGGAACATGTCGGCATAGGCTTTCGCCCGTGCGGCTTCCTTGAAGGGCGGTGCCGGTATCTGCGTCAGCGTGACGATCGTCTCGATCCATTGGGGATGCTCCTTCTCCAGAGCATCGAACGCCGCCTTCACCGCCGGCCGCGCCGCGATCGCGGAGACGAGCTTGTCATCGGCAGGCGCCGCGCCAACCGCCTGCCCATATAGCGCCGCGCCCGCCATCAAGCCGAGCGCCCATCCCCTGATCATATTTCATTTCCCCGTTCGGGTGGAGCGGCGGCACCCAAGCGCCACCGCTCCCTTGTCATCAGAAACGCACCTTCGCGCCAATCGTCATGTAGCGGCCGATCGTATCATAATGAATGGCGCCATAGGTGGTGAGCGGCGGATCGCGATCGAACAGGTTGTTGACGTTGGCGAACAGCGTGAACTTGTCGACGTTCACCTGCGCGCCAAGGTCCACATAGGTGCGGCTGCCGATCGCATTGTTGGCGATATTGAGCAGGTGGTTGAACTGCCCGCCGCCGACATAGCGCACGCGGCCATCGACCGACACATCGCTGCTCGAATAGGAGATGCTGCCCGTCGCGCGCCAGTGGGGCGTACCGAAGTTGACATTGTCGCCGACGTCGCCTGCGCGGTCCACCGTGCTGGTACCATCGTTGATGACGACCTTCGGCACATAAGTGGCAAGTCCCCGGAACCGCATCGATCCGCCAAGACCGCTGCTGACCTTGCTGAGCGGCAGATTGTAGGTCGCTTCGATATCGACCCCCTTGGTCCGATATTCGGCCAGGTTGATGAAGGTCGTGTAGATGGTGGTCGGCGCGCCCGATGCGTCGCGGACGATCTGGCTGCACAGATCGGTATTGCCGCTCGCGCAGTTGGTGATGACGTCCTGCGCGCCGAGCGAAGTGATCGCGTCCTTGAGCTTGATATTGTAATAATCGACCGACAGGTTGAAGCCCGGCAGGAAGGTCGGCGTAAAGACCGCGCCCAGCGTCAGCGTGCTGCCAACCTCGGGCTTCAGGCTCGCATTGCCGCCGCCGAAGCGGGTGATCGCATAGGTCTGCCCATTTTCCACGACCGTGGTGAAGCTGGTCGTCGTCGTCGTGAACAGTTCGGCCAAGCTGCCCGAACGGATGTCCCGCGAGCGAGATACGCGAACCAGCAGATTGTCGAAGATGCGATCGGTGAGGCCCAGCTTCCACGACCAGATGCCGCCGCTGGTGCTGTACCGGCTGTATCGCGCCGCACCGTTGATATCGAGCTTGCTGAACGGCTGGTCGAGCAGCGGCACCGCCACTTCGGCGAAGCCTTCCTGCACGTTGAATCCGCCGTCGAGCGGAGAGAAGTTGAAGCGGCTGAAGCCCTTCGCCGCCGATACCGCGTCGAGGCTGTTGGTGACCTGCTCCTCCCAGCGCGCCTCGCCGCCGACTGCGACGGACACCGGGCCTGCCCAGGTCGAGAACAGATCGCCGCGCAGGCTGGCGCCGGTCGTGTCGAGCTTGGTCGTGTAAACGACGCGGGCGACATTGCCGAACACATAGTCGATCGCATCCTGGCTGGCCGACCCGGTGCCCAATATGTTGAGCGGACGACAGGCGGTGTTTGGATTGGTCAGCGCCTCGCGGCAGACGATCGTGCCGCCGGGGCCACGCACCGCGTCCAGCGCTTTGGCCAGGTTCGCGCCGGTGATCTGGTTGTGGTAGCTCTGCATGTTGCGCAGTTCGCCATGGCCATAATAGGCCGAATAGCGCCAGCGGCCATCGCCGAAGCTGCCGTCGATGCCGACCGCACCCTCGACATTCTGGCGATAGAAGTCGAAAGTGCGGTATCCATAATCCTCAAACACGCGGCCAATCGATACCCGGGTCTCGCCAGCGGCGGCCAGTTGCGACTGGATGGCGGGCGACAGATAAGGGTTGGTGGCGGAGATGCTGTAGCTGCCGCTTTCGGCGTAGAAGGGATATTTCGCCCATATGCGGCTGTAGCTGCCGTCCGCCCACACAGTCGCATCGCCCAGGTCGAAGCTGGCGCGCGCATAGCTGTTGACCCGCTGATAGGGATTGGTCAGCGAATATTCGTCGTTCGTCGCGACGCCCTCGCCGCCGACCATCGTCGCGCCGTTGACCATCGAACCATATTGGAACGGGCGCAGCGTACCGTTG
>CAJYHD010000480.1 GCA_913773715.1 uncultured Sphingobium sp. | reverse complement strand
CGCAGCTGGATCATCTTCGACATCGAAAGCGCGGTGATCGACGAAACCGGGCATCGCCGCTACCAGCAGATGGAGCGATATGTGCCCCGCGACAGTGGTGACGAACAGCCCGGCCGTCGCGGCTACAAGCGCGCCGAAGACCCGCTCAGGACCCCGCGCTGGATATTCCAGTCGATCACCACGGCCTGCGCGATGGTGCTGACCGAGCATCCGGACGGCAACGCCGAGGTAAGCCGATTCGTCACCATGTCGGCGCCGGATCACACCGAGAAGGAGATCGTCGCGGGGCTTCTGCAGGTGCTGGCCGACGCGCCCGCCGACACGGACCTCGTCAGTTGGGCCGGGTCGTTCCACGACCTGCCGATGCTGGTCTGCGCGGCCATGCGTCATGGCCTGACCCTGCCCACCAACTGGAAGTGGCTGGCCTTCGGCGGCGACGGGCGCCAACGCCATGTCGATTTCGCCCGCGTCGCCACCGCCAACATGAAGATGAAGCCGATCCATGAATCCGAGCTGCTGGCCGCCTTCGACATACCATCGAAACTGTCGGCGCCCGCCTTCGCCGTCGCCCGGCTGATCGAGAGCGGCCAATGGGATCTGGTGCAGGAGCAGTGTGAGGGGGACGTGATCGCAACGGCCCTGCTGCTGTGCCGCTGGCGCAAGCTGCACGATCCGCGCGTCAACGCCGATATGGCTGAAGACCGCATCCTGCGGCGGGTGTGCGAACTTCGCGCCGGACGCGGCTATATCGCCGCATTGGAGGCGCACCGCGCCGCCCGGTTCGCCGCCCAGTACGACAAGGCTGCGAATGACGCCGCGCGGCTGGCCCCCTGGCTGGACCAAGACGCGGCGTGAACACCGAAGGCCGCGATGGCAGAGGAGTCGCGGCCTTCGAATCTACGTCGGATCAGACCTGCCGTGCCGATCGGAATAGCTCAGTTCTTGATGCCCGCCCACTCACGTGCCGTTCTCGCTAACGATGGTCCATCGGGACAGCAGGCGTTGAACGGGGAGCTTTACCGAGACGCCTTTTCGCCAAGCAACCAGTCGAAGGCATGGGCAATCACCATCTGGCCGTTGTCTGTGATCGGCGCACCGTGCGCTGTCAGGACAGCCACTGTCGGCCATGCCATAATGCGTTGCACTGCCCGTCGAGCGCCGTCACGATCACGAAAGGTTATTCGAAATTTTCGAGGAACTGTCGGCCTGATCGCAGTAAGGAAGTCGAGCTTTGCCACGATGGCCCGCCATCCCCTGAACCAACCCGGCTCAAAGTGTTGAATGAGATCGGCGAAGATTGCCGTTCTGCTCAGATGATGGAAAAACACGACCTCTGTCGTGATCCTGTTTCCGGCCACTACGACCTGTTCGATGTCATTCGACCATTCAGGCGCAGGTACATCCGCCAAGTCGCGGTCCCACTTCAAATCGGGTCGCTTTGCTTGCAACGCTGGTACGGCATGAGATTGCGCTGCAGGATAGGCTGCTTGCCACTCACCAACGAACATATGGTGCAAGGTGTTCGGTGCAACAATGTGTTGAACCGGCCCCAAGCGGTCGATCGCAGTCCGAAGCTCACCGGAAAGTGCTGTAGGCGACCAGACGAACAACGCCCCGTCTGCCAATCGAATTATGATCATTCGCGTTGGATAGGCAAATCCGGCGACGGAGACAGTCGGGCCATCGACCGTCCATATTTCTTCACCGAACTGTTGCAGCATTTCCGCCCCCCAACATTCAGCCGCGCTTTAGCCCAGCGCCGGTATTGCGGATAGTCGGAAAGGTCAGCCCCGATCGTGATTGCATCTTGAGAACGTGATGGGCGCTTATCTGACCGGCAGGAAGAAGCGCGTTTTGGGTAGGAAAGACGCCCCCTCGCGGCGATAGAACCGGATCGCGCCCTCGTTCCAATCGGGGGTCTGCCACTGAATTTCTCCCAACTGGCGCTCCGCCGCGTGGATGCGCACCGCGGCCAACAGCTTCGTGCCAACACCACGACCTCGGCAGCTATCCTGCACGAACAGGCAGTCGAGGTGGAGGAAGGGCCGGCCGGTCCATGTCGAAAAGTCCACCGTCGCCGATGCGTATCCAACCAGCTCGCCGTCGTGGATGGCAACCCAAGCCGCCAGCACGGCCGGCGTGCCGTCCAAAACCGAACGCAGGGCCGCTTCGCTGACGCTGGCCCGCCCATGTTCATATGCCGCATGGCTGCAGATCAGTGGAAGCATCGCCTTTGCATCCGCCCCGGTGGCAGGTCGGATGCGCAAGCGGTCATTGTTCGCGTCGGTCATCATGCAGCGATCAGGCACCGGGATGACCACCCTCCAGCGGAAAACCCTCGTCGATCCATCCGGTCACGCCCCCGGTCATGATCTTCACCGGCCTGGCCAGCTTTGCCAGGCGTAGCGCTCCCCGCGCCGCGCCATTGCAATGTGGACCTGCGCAATAGGTGACGAACAGCGTATCGGCCGGCCATGCCTCCATCTTGGACGCGATGATCTTGCCGTGCGGCAGATTGATCGCGCCCGGCACATGACCCTTGGCGAACATGTCCGGGCTGCGCACGTCCAGCAGCACGAAGCCGGGGTCAGGGCGGGACAGCGCGTCATGCACATCCCAACAGTCCGTCTCGAAACGGAAGCTGTCGGCGAAGTGCGCCTCGGCCTCCGGGGCCGGAGCTGCGGCTATGTCGATGACGGCGTTGGCCATGAAGCGTCTCCTGTTGATGACGCCTTGTGCCCGTTGAACGCGCCCTCTCGCCAGTGGCTGTATTGCCGTTTATCGTAAGGATCATGCCAAAGGTACCCGCTACGCCCAATCGCCTCGTTGCGGCGCTCGCCTATGAAGGGCTTTGCGCGTTCGAGTTCGGCATCACCGCCGAGGTCTTCGGCCTCTCGCGTCCGGAGATGGGGGCCGACTGGTACAGGTTCGCTGCCTGCACCGAACGGCCGGGCCGACTGGCAACGAACGCGGGTCTGGTGGTCGAGGTCGACGAGGGTCTCGATGTGCTGGGCGAGGCGGGAACCATCGTGATCCCTGGCTGGCGATCGGAGGGAGAGGTTCCGTCAGATGCGCTTCGCGAGGCGCTGCTTGCCGCCCACGCGCGCGGTGCGCGCCTGGTTTCGATCTGTTCAGGTGCCTTCCTGCTGGCGGCGACGGGACTTTTGGATGGTCGTCGCGCAACGACCCATTGGCGCTATGCCGAACGTCTCCAAGCGGCCTATCCGTCCGTCCTGGTGGATGCCGATACGCTCTACGCCGGCGACGATCGCGTTTTTACGTCGGCTGGATCGGCGGCCGGGATCGACCTGCTGCTCCATCTGGTGCGCCTCGACTTCGGCCCCGACGCAGCGAACAGCGTGGCGCGACGGTTGGTTGTCGCTGCGCATCGCAGCGGTGGGCAAGCGCAGTTCATCGAGCGCCCGGTACTTGCGCGGACGGACAGCGCGCTCGGGCCGTTGCTCCACCGGCTTCGGAGCGATCCGGCGCAGCCGTGGACGATCGAGCGGATGGCGCGCGAAGCCGCCATGAGCGAGCGAACACTGGCACGGCGCTTCCGGGAAGAGACGGGGGAAAGCCCGGTGGCGTGGCTGACCGCGCAGCGGCTCGCTCTGGCGCGCGATCTTCTTGAGACGACGAACTTGTCGATGGAACACATCGCCGACAGGGCAGGCATGGGAACCGCGACTAATCTGCGGCTGCACTTCACATCAAGCCTCGGCATACCGCCAAACCTCTATCGCAAGCAGTTCCGGTGCGCCGAAGCCTG
>CAJYHD010000479.1 GCA_913773715.1 uncultured Sphingobium sp. | reverse complement strand
CCGGGCTTGCAGCGGTTGCTGGAGGAGCTGGGCGATAGCTTCGATCATATCGTCATCGACTGCCCGCCGGTATTGGGGCTTGCAGATGCGCCATTGATCGCCAGCAAGGTGGACGGCACGCTCTTCGCCATCGAGAGCCATGGTACCAGACTAGGGGCGGTACGCGTCGCCCTCGGGCGTTTGCACGATACCAATGCGCATGTGCTCGGCACCGTGCTTGTGAAGTTCGATGCTCGCAAACAGGTCTACGGCTACGGTTACGATTATGGCTACGGCTATGGTCAGCCGAAGCAGGGCGACGAAGCCGCCTGAGGCAGAGCATATGGCGCGCACCGTATCAAAGATTTCCCGTCTGCCGGTTTGGTACGTCACCTTATGCGCCGCTGCCTGTCTGGCATTGGCGGTGCTCGTCGGAGTGGTGAACCTTTCGTCGGTCCTGACGGTGCGCAACCCTCAGGCGGCAGCATCGCTATTCTATGCCAATGCGGTAGCGCGCGGGAGAATTGCACAGGAAGCGGTACTGGCCGAACAGACACCCAACGCCGCGCGAGAAGCGCTCGGGCTTGCCCGCGTTTCGGTCGCGCGCGATCCTACGGCGCCGATGGCTATGTCTGCAGCAGCCTTCGCCTTCGAGGTGCTTGGCGAGGGCGCGCGGACGCGCCAGGCCCTTCTGTTGTCGGATCAGCTATCGCGCCGTATCCTGCCGGTCCAGATGTGGCTGATCGAGGATTCCGTACGGCGTGGCGACGTATCTGGTGCGCTGCATCGCTACGATGTCGCGCTGCGGACAAGCCGACAGGCACAGGCGGCCCTTTTTCCGGTTCTGAATGCGGCACTTGCCGACCGGAAGATGATCCGGCCGATTGCACGTATGCTGGCGGGAAATCCCGCTTGGCGTGGCGATTTTTTGTTGCAGCTGGTGAATGACGGGCCGGTAGTGGGGGCGTCCGACCTAGCTATGGCGCTAGCGTCGATGCGGTCGCCGTTAGTGGGTGATTACGCCAGCCTGTTGATGCTGCGGCTGTCGCGCTTGCGAGATTATGACCGTGCGTCGGCCGTCCTGCGCGCAAGCTTTCCCGAGACGGCGCGAGCTACGAATGCATTACGGGATCCGAACTTCGTGCGGCCCAATACGGCCCTGCCGTTTGGCTGGCAGTTTGCCGACGATAGCGATCTGGGCGTTGCAAAGTCCATGACGGGGCGGGGCGGGGCCCAACTCTATGCCAATGGTGGCGCTGCGGGTGAGGCGGCGCGACAGTTGATGGCGTTGCCGGCAGGTCGATATCGGCTCACGGCGCGTTATGGTGAGGCGCAGCTGGCCTCGGGCGCTACACCGCGCTGGCAGGTCGTATGCGGGTCCGAAGCCGCGACCAAGCTGGCGGACGTCGCGCTGACGGGTGGCTCGGAGCAGCATCAGGCGACGGCGATGTTCGCGATCCCGGCGCAGGGGTGTGCGGCGCAATGGGTATTCTTGATCGTGCCGCCGGCGACCAGCGACGGCAACATGTCGGTCGATCTGGCATCATTGGCAATCGACCGCGTCCGATGATCGTGCATCACAACCGCATCACCCTTGCGGCGGTGCCATCGCGTCATGCGTCCCCGTTGCGCGCGCTTGGTCTTCTACCGCTGATGATCGCGATGCCGCTGATGTATTGGCCCAAGGCTGTCGAAGGCGACACCCAGCCATGGGTGTCGTTGACCGCAGCCCTGGCCTTTGTCGCCTATTGGCCGCGCCGAACAGGTTACCGGACCAGCGAGGCCATGCTGATCCTCGGACTGGCGCTGGCAGCTCTTGCAGTCTTTGCCGTCCGTGGTGCAGATCCGACTGCATTGCTGCGCTACGGGGTCATTCTGGGGACGTTCGTCCTGTTGTGGTTCATCGGTTCGCGTGACCAGGGCGAGCAATTGCAACGCGCCGTGCGCTGGACGGTCGTCATCTGGTTCGCAATTGGTTTGTACCAGGTGATCGCAATCCGTATTGGCCTGCCCGTCGACTTCGCCGGCCGCTATGTCGCCGGGCGCGGCGGGGTACCGAGCTTGACTGCGGAGCCGTCGTTCTACGGCAGCATCTCGGTCATCCAGATTATGTATCTCATCATCCTGCGGGATCAGCGCAACGTACCGTATATTGCCATGGCCACCCTAAGCGTGCTGTTCAGCGGATCCGCACTGGCGCTGCTGATGCTGGCCTTTCCCTTGGCCCGCCTTCCTAACCGGATGAAGGTGCTTGGGGGTGTCGCGCTGATGCTGATCCTGCTCTTGGGTTACGACCTCACAAAAACAGGCTTTTTCCAGCGGCTGAGCACCTTTGATTTCGCCAGTGCCGGATCGTTGTTGGTTCTGCAGGATCCCAGCACAAATCTGCGCGTAGGGCATGTCGTCTTCACGCTCTGGGACAATTTGTGGAATGAATTAACATATCAAAATGGGCTCAGATTCCAGCTCGACTATCTTGAATTTGTAGTCCGTACCGGCATCTTCATCCCTAACGGATCGGACTTCATCTTACCCAGCGGGGGCGAGCTGTTGTTCCGCTCTGGTTTTATCGGCCTGCTTCTGATCGCAGCGATCCTTCGGCATGTCTGGTTTACAGCGCAAAGGCGCTACGACCGGCTAGAGAAGATAGGATTTGTCGCTGTTTGTCTCATCAGCCCGATCGCGCTTATCAATCCGTTCTTCGTCTTATACATCCAGCAACGGTATCCCGAGCAGTGACGGGCCACCAAAAGCCGTTCCGACGCGCGATCGTGACTGGGATATCGGGACAGGACGGGCATTACATGGCTCGTCTGCTGCGCAGACACGATATCGAGGTCGTGGGTCTAACGTCCCGTATGGACGGCGTCGCACTTGCGGCAGGCGAGTTTGCGGGTGATCGCGGCGTCACCGTCGAACTGTTCGACTACGGTGTCGCTGGTGCGTTCGAGGCGATCGTTTCGCGAGTATCTCCCCAGCTGATCTTCAATTTTGCCGCGCATGCGACCGGGCAGGGGATGTTCGACGATCCCTTAGACATGTCTCGCCTAAATGGGCAGTTCGTCATCGATATCCTAGAGGCCATCCGTCATATCGATCCCACGATCCGTTTTGGTCAGGCGTCGAGCGCCGAAATGTACGGCCATGTCGCGGAAACGCCGCAGAGCGAACAGACGCCCTTTCGTCCGAAAAGCCCCTACGGCGCTGCCAAGGTGTATGCGCACCACATGATTGGTGTCTACCGGGCTGCTTACGGGCTTCATTGTTCGTCTGCGATACTCTATAATCACGAAAGTCCACGGCGAAGTACGGCCTTTGTCACGCGAAAGATCGCACGCGGAGCTGCCGCGATCAGCCTCGGGTTGGAAGGCGAGCTGATGCTCGGCGCGCTCGAGACTACCCGCGATTGGGGATATGCACCCGAGTATGTTGAGGCGATGTACCGCATGGCGGAGGCGCCCGTTGCCGACGATTACGTCGTGGCGACGGGCCGTCTCTGGTCGATCCGCGACGTGTGCGATATATGCTTCTCGCTCGTCGGGCTGGACTATCGAGACTATGTGCGGATCGATGAACGGCTGAAG
>CAJYHD010000478.1 GCA_913773715.1 uncultured Sphingobium sp. | reverse complement strand
GCGAGACGTTGCGGTGGTTCAGCGGCCCATTGACCAGCGACGAGGTCGCCGAACAATTCTGGCAATCGGTCGCATCGATGATCTGGTCGGTATGTTCGTAGCGCAGCCCGGCATTGCCGCGGATGTGCACGCCCTCGATGTCGCCATCCCATTTCACCATGCCGTAGGCGGAGGCCACCGTCGCCTGATTGGTGAAGTTGTTGTTGTAGTAGTTCGGATCCCAGTAGTTGTTGGTGAGGCCATAGGGCGTCAGGAACACGCCAGAATTGGGTGCGACGATGAACTGGCCCGGCAGTCCGGTGGGATTGGCGGTCGTACGCGGCGCGGTGTTCACCGGGGTGATCGCATTCAGCACGCCGTTGATATCGATGTTGCGCCAGCTCGACGTGTAACCGGGTGCGGTATTGCCGAAGAAGTCGCCGATATACGGGTTCGGCGATGACAGGCCCTGCGTGATGTTCTGCGTCTGCGCGCCCAGCGATGTGTTGCGCGTGCCCGACGAGATGAACCGGTTCTTCTCGTACCGCGCGCCCACCTGCACGCTCGACAGGAAGCTGTCGTGGACGCTGCGCTCCAGGTCGATCTGCGCGGCGGTCAGCTGGTTGCGCGACATGCCGTTCGTGCCCGTCACGCCGAACCGGTCGCCGGCAACCGTCGACAGCTGGCCCGGCATCGGCGCGCCCGCCTGTGTCGCCTGGTTGGCCGCGGACGGAATGGTGTAGCCGCCGGCCGCGATGTGCGACGCATTGGGGGTGTTCAGGCCGATGTTGAAATTCGACAGGTCCGTACCGCCGGTGTTGATGTCGGCGGTGATGCCGTTCAGGCCCGCCGGCCCCAAATTGCGATACGGGTTCTGAATAATATCAAACTCAATTTGATTCGCCCGCACCATGGCCCTCGATACGGTGCCGACGACGCTCATTCGCCAGTCTTCGTTCTTGAATTCGACCGACGGATTGATGGCCCACGTCTGCTGCACGCCTGGTTCCGACCGGATCGAATCGTACGTTTGTAAATTCTCGGCGGAAAGTGTGTTGATATAGGCGCGCGGCCCGTTGGGCGTGTTCACGACAAAGGGCGTACCGATCGACGTGATATGGGCGACCGCCGACGTCGCAGTAAGTGCCGTGTTGTTGCCGTTGCCCTGCGAGGTGTCGACATAGAGCAGATGGTTCAGCGATGCATCGAGGTTGCGCCTGGTGTAGAAGCCGGTCAGCCCGATCTTCGTATTCTCCGCCGCCTCCCACTCGAAGCCACCCGCTCCGGTCAGCAGATTGCCCTTATTGTAGCGGACGAACTGGCGCATCTGGCTGGGATAATAGACGCCGCCGGGATATTGCGCGGCGAGCGCATCGTACACCGGGTTGGCGCCCGCCGCCTTCTGGTTGCCAAGCTGGATCGCGCCGAGCTTGTTGCTCCACGTGTTGACGGAAATGGAGTCGCGGCGGAACGTCTCCTCGCGATAGGTCAGCACGCCAAAGGCGGCGAAGCGGCTGCCCACGTAATTGTATCCGCCCGAAAAGGTCGGCGTCTTCAGCTTGCCGAGATCGTCATACTCCAGCCCGGCCTTCAGAAATCCGCCGCGCTTGCGGCCCAGCGCCGGCGCGATCCGCAGATCGATATTGCCCGACAGGCCGCCTGCGATGTCGGACGCGTCGGGCGATTTGATGATCGTGATCGACGTGAAGATGTCGGAATTGAAGGCGCCAAGCGGGGTCGAACCGTTCAGCACGGGGTCGGCGAAGCCCACGCCGTTCAGCGTAGTGCGCGCGAACGTGCCGGGCAGACCGCGTAGCGAAATCGTGGCGTTGCGCGCATCGGCCTCGCGATTGATCTGGACGCCGGGCAGCCGCTGGATCGCCTCGCCGACGTTCAGGTCCGGAAACCGGCCGAGGCCATCGGACGAGATCGAGTCGGTGATCTGCGCCGAATTGCGCTTCGTCGCGAGTGCGTCCGCATACGCCTGTCGAAAGCCGGTGACGACGATATCACCCGCACGCTCGGATGTCGCGTCGCCGCTGACCTGATCGACGCCGCCCGAGGCCTGCGCATCGAGCGGCGGCGTCGTGTTTTCGCCGCTCTGCGCCTGGGACGGCGTCTCCGGACCGGCAGGACTTGCGCCAGAGGCGAGAGACGCCCCCGTCGGCGCCGGCTGCCCCGCGGTCTGACCAACGGCCAGGTTCGCAGACGCCAAAACGTACAGCGCAGCCCCTGCGCAAAGGAAACCCTTCGTCATCCCCTACCCCTGTCTGTTTGTCATGCGAGCGCCTGCGGCCTCGCCATTGCCCTGTCACCGGTGTCACAGATTGCACATCAACCCGCACAGCGAGTCAAGAGTTATCGTACAACTTTTGATAATGGCCTGAGGACGTGGGGCGCCCTCCGTCCGGAGACGTGAGGCAGCTTTTATCCGCGGCGCGGGGCGCGCCCCATGATTGCGCCCCGCGCCGCCGGCTCACCCGTGCTTTACGCCCAGCGCTTCGAAGCCCACGGACGACCCACCATTGGTGTCCTGTGTGTAATTGCCCGCCTTGAAATACAGCTTCGCGGAGTCAAAGCTGCCGTCGAGGTAGGTCGACTGGGATTTGCCGTTCACCGTGACGGTGAGCAGCCCTCCTGGCGCCAGCGTCATCGAATAGCTGAACGCCTGATGCGTCGGAATGCCGGTTGCAATGGTCAGGCGTGTGCGCGGCGAGCCCGCCTCGGTCGTTTGCTGCTTCATGACGTCGGCGTGGATCGTGCCGTTCGTATAATGCAGTTCCACCGGCGGTCGCGGGGTTGTCGCCTCCTGATGGATCTGCCCGATGACGATGTCGCCGCTATCCGGCAGGTCATAGATGTTCACCCGCGCCGCAAGGCCCGCACAGCCCTCGTTGACGTTCCACGTCCGCCCTTCCTTGAGTTCCGATCGTGGATATTTGGAGTTGGGAGTCGTCGCCGACGATCCCGTGGGAACGCGCATGACGATGCGGTCGCTGCCCTGCCGTTCGAAATACTGGCTGCTATACGTCTGCAGCCGGCTGCCGCTGACCGTATCCGGGCTGCCATTGCCATCCGCGTCGATGGGGAGTTGCAGCGTTCCGAAGGCCGCCGTGCTCGGCGACGACGGGGCCGCGATCGTGCAGGCCGCCTGTGCCTGCTGGGCACCCAGTACCGCCATCGCGGTTGCGAGACACATGGTAAGATTGTGCATCTGATACCTCCAGTTCGGGTCGAGCAAAGCCCGATCCCATCCTCTCCTCGCCCCCGATCTCCGCCGGAGCGCGGTTTCGGCGCATCGTTGGACCGACGCGGCCATCTGCTGTGGACCACATCGATCTAGCGACGTCAATGTTGTATTACATCTTTCGAGTCTAGCAGGATTTGCGGCTATCTTCCGCCCCGCCTCAGCGCCCGTTGTCGTCCGCACGATAGAAGATTGAAGAGTATCGCGCTGGAACGAATATCCCGCTGAACCCCGATCACCGAGGGCATCCGCCACCTATCGAACGTCTCCGTCCGGCGCCGGACACATGACAGCAAGTAGACCAGTTCCGAAATCCGGCGGGCGTTAAGACCCGCCGCTCTATCAGTTGAACAAACGTCTGCTTCGTCGCAAACGCTGCCCGAAAGCTGCTAAGCCGCTGTCCACCAAAACCTCCCATACAACATGGCTCATCGAACCTTGGTGACGAGCTACCAACGTTCTCAATCGTCCACCTGCTGCTGCCCGCTATCAATTGCGACGCGGTCCTGGAAGCGCTCCTCTAACGACACTTACGGCAACAGGTTACGAACTTCGGCGCGTTCGTCTCGGGACAGAGCAAGGTCTTCGCCGAACATGCTCAAGGGTCCAAGGAGCTCGTTGACCACGCCGTCAGGATTCGCGCGCATCCAAGTTTGCGCCATCATTTTTGCGTTCGGATCGTCGACTGCTTGCCGATCGCCGCGTACGAACAGGACCCATGCTGCAATCGCCCGAAGGATAGTTGGGGAGGATCGCCCCGCGGCACGATTGTCGGCCAGCGTGG
>CAJYHD010000477.1 GCA_913773715.1 uncultured Sphingobium sp. | reverse complement strand
GGTCGATCGTCACAGCGCCCTGAACATAGAGCTGGTCGGAAAACCGGGCCATGCGCGCCTGCAGCGCGGCGACGCTATCTCGCAGTTCTTGGGTATGGCCATCGGTGAGGTTGGCAGCGAGGCCCGCGCCGCGTCTCTCGCGGTGCTTGGCGATGTCCTCCGGGCTGTGGTCGGCGAGGTCGATCATCGAGGCGCAGAACAGGGCGCCGCTGATGCGCAGGAGCTCGATCACCGCAGCAACCTGGCGCTCGTCGAGCAGGCTACCTTTCACCTCGCCCTTTCGCGTGGGCAGGTTCGAGCGGAGCCGCCCATATTTCTTGAACAGCTTGGGCAGGCGGTGTGACGGCATGATGAGCGCGCCGAGCGTCGAGACCGCCGGCGCGTCGGCCCCCACCCCAGTAAACGTCCCTGACTCATCGATGAAGATATGCACAAGGCCCTCCTTGTTGAGGACAATAAGCCGGTTCGCGCGCCGGCGCGATCACGACTACCAGGACCAGCTTGCCACCCGCGGGCAAATCCGCGCGGTAGGCTCGGTCACCGCGCAGCGGAAAACTCACTTTACGCGGCCGCTTGCCGGCGCGCCCAACCCATCAACTTCATGAAACGCGGATCGGTTTCCAACGCCGCGTCGCTCTCCGCGAGACTCCACAACATGGATAGAAGCGAACTCGGGACTCCGTCTTCGGCCACAACGGCGTCAAGAAGGGTCAGCACGGCGCCCGGCGCGGTTTCATAGAACGCCTTCGCATCTTCGTCGCGACCGAGGTAGCTTTCGATCTCCCACGTATCGAGGGGCCCCAGGGCCGGCGCTATGGCATCGGCGGCCTCGGGAAAAGCCCCTGCCGTATGGAGCGCCAACCTCACAAGATGCAGACTGGCGCCGGCCGAACGGCTGGCGGGATCTAGCGGCCATATCTGTTTGAAGAGCGGTCCAATCCGCTCCCGCCAAAGATCCGCAGCGCTACCGTCCATCTTCTCGATCGCTTCGGAGAGCCAATATGCGGCACTGCTGCGAACCTCTTCTGCTGATCGGGCCAACGCGCGCCTGACCTCGACGCTGGTGATCTCGGGAACGGGCGCGGTTGCCACCTGAGCCCATAGCAGCGGTGCGACCATCCACTGGGCGACGGAATCGATCGAGCGATCGAGCTCCGAATGGCTGCCGGCTTCGAGCAGACCAGCCTTCACGGCTGCATAAAGATCAGGTTGAGGAATCTGTCCGCGCAGCAATACGGACCAAGCCGCCGGCGCATATGGGGACGTCCAAATCGTCAAAGGGAGCAACCATTGTGTCGTCCACGCCTCATGTTCACTGAACAGAGCCCTCACGCCGTCCATCGCGGCGGCCGTTCCAAGGAAACCCAGCTCACCCTCGGCAGAGACTAGGCGCTCAAGCCGCGCCAGGATCGCAAGCTGGTCATCGGCTGCTTCGCCCTCCCGCACCCTTTCATATTCTTCGAGCAGCAGCGTTCCAATTTTACCCTCTGCGCTGTTCAGCATGCTAAAGACGACGTCCCGTCGCGACTGATCCTCGACCGGTCCCGCATGATTCTTGACTGCGGCAAACAGCCGATCCCAGACCGAAAGAAGTGGTACCGTCGAAATCGAAAGAGTGTCGCGCTTCCGGAGGAGCCAATCCGCGACCGCGGTATACGGCTCGAACTGAAAATCAGGCTGGCTGATCGCGTCCAGCGCGAGTTGCTGGATGTCTTCTCTCTGTGTTGCGGTGATGGACCAAAAAAACGACTGCCATGCGCCGGCGCGATTGCTGCTCGTCGGATCGTCCGCGAGGAGAGCGGACAAGGCACTCTGAGGCTCGGCATCGCAGTACAGTCGCCATAGATCGCCTTGTGCAAACGGATCGCGACCGACGACCTCTTCGACCCGACCAAGAACCTCTTCGACCGGCGTGTCGGCGAGCAAACCTAGGTCTCCTTGGTGACCCACTGTCCGGACTCCGGACGACCAGACCCGGAAATCGTCCTCCTCGCCATCGGACTTCCAAGCAGGATGCTCGCCTCGGAGTTGCGCCAATGCGTCTGCCGCAAGCGGCGACAGACCAACACCCGTACCCTCGATCCGGGCGAGGCGGATGAACACGGCATTGTCTCGCACCGATGCGATCTGGTCAGGATCGCCGTCAGCTATCAGGAGCTCGCGTGGCAAGCCGGCGCAGATACGTTCCTCCACCCTTGCCCGATCCGCGGCGAAAACGCTGGGCCACCGATGGACGAAAAGCTGCATGGTTTCGCGCCGGGCATCGCTGAGCCAGAAGTCTTCGTCCGACAATGTCAGCAGATGTTCGGCAACGTCCGACGTCGAGAAGAATGGCTGTCTCAAAGCGTGAAGCCCCATTCGTCGGAGCAGAAGATACGACGATGCCAGCCACTCAGTTGCCAGTGCTTTTGCTGTAACCGGTCGAACAGCGGCCTCCGTATCCCAAAGGTCGATCACTGCACGAACGATCGAATAAAAGCCGTCGGGGTGCTGGTCCTGGAAATGGCGTGAAACCGATTTGACGTCGCTGCTCGCCGCGTAAAGGGTGTCCGTATCTGCCGCCTCTTCGAGCGCATCCTCCAGCTCACGCATGAGCGCGCGGATCAGGCTCGAGCGGCCATCATCGGGCCAGTGCGCAACCAACTCCTCGATCTTGTCAAGCGATCCGGGGCCCCAGTCGATCCGCAGGACGTGTCGCAAAGCCAGAGTTTCAGGGGTAGGTTCGTCCTTCAAGCCTGGCCATTGAAAGACGTGACCGATCCCGATCTGTGGCCGGAGGCACGACAGAACGTCGCGCTTCGTACTTAGAGAGAAATCGCCCTCACTGATGGCCGCCTTCGCCCGAAACCAGCGAAGACCCACATCACTGTTGGAGGCATAGCGCCGCGTCGCAACCCGAACGATCAGCTGCCAGGCGCGAAAGTCGGTCGATCTGCATCCGGTGCTCCTTCGCGCC
>CAJYHD010000476.1 GCA_913773715.1 uncultured Sphingobium sp. | reverse complement strand
CGATGCCGAAGCGTCGCAGGTAGAGGCGCTCGCCCGCCGGCTCGCGATGTACCGCCTGCGCCGCGCGATCACGATCGAGCCGGTTACCGCCGCGGTCCACTGGTCGCGCGAGCCCGGCCGGGGCGTCCCCGACCCCCGCCTGCCCGCGCTTGGCCATCGCTGGATCGGCGCCCCGTCGTCAGCCGCCTCCGGCTGGCTGGAACACCGCCTGTCGCTCGGCGTGACCGAGGGCGTCGCCGAACTCGGCAACGGCGAAACGCTGTGGCTCGAATGCAATGCGCGCGAGTTGAACGGCGTCGACTTCACCAAGGGCTGCTATGTCGGTCAGGAAAACACCGCGCGCATGCACCACCGCGCCAAGGTCAACCGCCGCCTCGTCGTGGCGCCGCTCGCCGAACCCGGCGACCGCACCCGCGCAAGCTACCCAGACCTTGGCCTGATGGTCGAACACCGCCGCGTCGAGGCGCTGGGCGGCGCCGTCATCCCCGACTGGCTGGCGGCGGCGCTCTAGTCTCACTTCTCCGGGAAGGGGAGGGCGCTCGTCCCTATCGTCCGACCGCCGTATAGGCGAACCCGGCCCCTTCGACGCCGTCGCGCGTGTACACGTTGCGCAGGTCGACCATGACCGGCGCCGCCATGACGCCCTTCAGCCGCGCGAAGTCCAGCGCGCGGAACGCGTCCCATTCGGTCACGATGACCAGAGCATCCGCGCCTTCCATCGGCTCATAGGCATTGGCGCAATAGGTGACGTCGTTCAGCACCAGCTTCGCCTGCTCGGTGCCTTCGGGGTCGTAAGCGCGGATGGTGGCGCCCGCGTCCTGCAAGGTCTGGATCACCGCGATCGCGGGCGAATCGCGCATGTCGTCGGTGTTGGGTTTGAAGGTGAGGCCCAGGATCGCGACGGTCTTGCCGCGCACGTCGCCGCCCATCGCGTGGATCACCTTGCGGCCCATGGCGCGCTTGCGCTGGTCGTTGATCGACACGACCGCCTCGACGATGCGCTGGGGCGCGTCATAATCATGGCTGGTCTTGAGCAGCGCGAGCGTATCCTTGGGGAAGCAACTGCCGCCATAGCCCGGCCCCGCGTGCAGGAACTTGGATCCGATCCGGTTGTCGAGGCCGATGCCGCGCGCGACCTCCTGCACGTCCGCGCCGACGCGCTCGCACAGGTCGGCAATCTCGTTGATGAAGGTGATCTTGACCGCGAGGAAGGCGTTGGCGGCATATTTGGTGAGTTCCGCGCCCCGGCGGCTCATCTCCACGATCGGCGACTTGTTGAGATAGAGCGGGCGATAGACCCGGCGCATCACCTCCAGCGCACGCGGATCGTCGCCGCCGATGACGATGCGGTCGGGCCGCTTGAAATCGTCGATCGCCGCGCCCTCGCGCAGAAACTCGGGGTTGGAGACGCCGGCGACGTCGGCTTGCGGATTGGCCTCGCGGATCAGGCGCTCCACCTCGTCACCGGTGCCCACCGGCACGGTCGACTTGTCGACGATGACTGTGAAGCCCGTCAGCGCGCCCGCAATCTCCTGCGCGGCGGCATGGACATAGGAGAGATCGGCATGGCCGTCGCCACGGCGCGAGGGCGTGCCCACTGCGATGAACACCGCGTCCGCGCCCGCCACCGCCGCCTTGATGTCGGTCGTGAAGGACAGGCGCTGCGCCATCACATTGTTCGCGACCAGATGCTCCAGCCCCGGCTCGAAGATCGGGATACGCCCATTCTTAAGCGCATCGATCTTCCGCTCGTCCTTGTCGACGCAGATCACCTCATGCCCGAAATCCGCCAGGCACGCACCCGAAACAAGCCCAACATAGCCCGAGCCAATCATCGTGATCTTCATGCGTCAACGTCCCCCTGCAAAACAGAACCGAAGTATGATGCGGATGCGCAACAATCAATTTCTCGTCAGTTTTAATCCATTTGCCTGCCGCTTTTGCAGCCATTCGAGAAGAAGCTATCCAGATAGGGGACGCATAATTCCAAATGGCAAATCATATCAAAAGTCGGATGCGTCGCCGACAGCTCGAACCATAACTTTTTTATTTCTTGCCCTATATGTTCATGATAAACGCGTAATTAATTACATAAAAGTCACTCAATAGTGAGGGGGCCAGGATGGTGCATCCGATTGGCGTACGTATTTTATGTAAGAACGCGATTGTGAGAGAAGGGCTTGGCCGTATTCTCGCGAACAATGATTTCCATGTTTCGCAATGTTCGACGATCGATGAGATTTTGAATTGTGCATCACATGCTCAAGTCGTCGATGGTGTCCAAATAAATCTAATCGATGCTATTTTTCTGGAGCAGGACGCCGACACGCTCAAAGTTCTGTGTGCCAGCGACGTGAAAGCTTACAACGTCATCCTCGCCGATAAATTCGATTTTGACATCATGATGGACGGATTCCAGGACGAGGCCATGGCCTATATCGTCAAAGAAATATCGTCCGACCGGCTCGTGGGCACTTTGCGCCTCGTTGCTGCGGGAGAACCGGTTTTGCCGCCTCAACTTATCGACGTACTACAGTCTTCTTCGCTCTCGTGCGATACGCAAAACGTCGATGAGCCTGTTGATGCGGCTGGTCTATCAGACCGAGAGTTTCAGATTCTGCGCTGGCTTATTGTCGGTCATCCCAACAAGGTTATATCGCAACGCATGAATATCAGCGAAGCGACGGTGAAAGTCCACGTCAAGTCCGTTTTGCGAAAACTAAACGTGCAGAATCGAACGCAGGCAGCGATTTGGGGTGCGAAACACGGCATCCGACAAAATGATGGTATGTCGCCACGTCGAGTGTCAGGCCGCAGCGGCGATGCCTTACAATTTCCGATGTTCCGACTGCCCGGCCGCTAGAGCGATGAGCAGTACCACCAATGAACTACGCACCTCCATAAGTGCCGACTGATTTTCCTGAGGCTGTGATAGATCAGTATACCGGGGCAGCGACTAAATTAGCGCCGCACTCCCATTTCTAAGGGCGTGACAAGTGCCGATGAGCGCGGGGGATATTGATCAGAAGGAAAAGAAGAGGTCGCCGTCTACAGACACGGGGCCAGCTGCATTGTCGGCTTTGCTCGGCATGCACCGCGTTTCGGTTGATGCGGCTGCCTTGCGCCATGACATCGGGCATGCCAACGCGCTCGACGTGCGCGATATGCTTCGCCTCGCCAAGCGTCAGCATGGGGTGCGCGCGAAAGCGATCTCGACCGACTTTGACCATATGCGTCGCGTTCCTCTCCCGGCGCTCGCCCATGGCCAGGATGAATGGTTCATCATCGGACGTGCTTCGGAAGAAGGTGCGTTGATCTACCGCCCCGGCGGCACCGTCGAGAGCATCACACGCGAGGGATTGAACCAAGTCTGGTCCGGCGAGATGGTGCTGGTCACTACTCGGGATACGGAGGCAGGACCGGCAGCCCGTTTCGACGTCCGCTGGTTCATTCCACAAATCGTGCGATACCGCAGGTTGATCGGTGAGGTGCTGCTTATAACCCTGTGCCTGAACCTGCTGGGATTGGCGGCTCCGCTCTTTTTCCAGAATATCATCGACAAGGTACTGGTCTATAACACGCTGGCGACATTGCAGATTCTGGTGATCGGCTTCGTCGCTGTTTCTTGCTGGGAAGTCGCCTTTGGGTGGCTTCGAACCCGCATCTATTCGGAAACCAGCCAAAAGATCGATGTGGAACTGGGCGCGCGCCTGATCCGCCACCTCATGCGCCTGACGCTTGCCTATTTCGAGGTGCGGCGGGTTGGGGACACGGTGACGCGGGTACGGCAGCTGGAATCGATCCGTGAATTCCTGACCAACGCATCGCTCTCCGTCTTGATCGATCCCCCCTTCACCATCGTGTTCCTGATCGCGATGTGGATCTATTCGCCGCTTCTGGCCACGATCGTCATGCTGACGTTGCCAGCCTATGTGCTGGTCTCGCTGATGGTGACGACACCGCTTCGGCACCGATTGAACGAAAAGTTCGAACGTGGCGCGGCGAGCAACGCCATGCTGATCGAAACCATTTCCTCGATGCAGACGATCAAGGCCGCTGCGGTCGAGCCACAATGGCAGAACCGGTGGGAGTCGCTGCTTGCCGCCTATAGCGCATCCACGCAGCGGGCGATCAATCTGGGGAATGATAGTAGTCAGGCCGTCCAGCTCATCTCCAAGCTCAGCCTTGCGGCGATCCTCTTCTTCGGCGCGGAGCAGGTGATTGCCGGAGCGATGAGCGTCGGGGGCCTCGTCGCCTTCAACATGTTCGCCCAGCGGGTCTCCGGGCCAGTCATCCGCATGGCCCAGCTATGGCAAGATTTTCAGCAGGTCCGCTTGTCGATCGACCGGCTTGGAGAGGTGCTTAATGCACCGTGCGAGCCAAGTTCGACCTCGCGTCTCGCCTTGCCATCGCTCAAGGGCGATATTCGCTTCGATCATGTCCGCTTCCGCTATGGCGAGGGGGCATGGGCGCTCGACGACATCGAACTGTCCATATCGGCTGGCAGATCGCTCGGCATCGTGGGGTCTTCGGGATCGGGAAAGTCCACG
>CAJYHD010000475.1 GCA_913773715.1 uncultured Sphingobium sp. | reverse complement strand
CGCAGATTGTTCATGGCGGCGCGTCCGCACCGCCGGTGCTCGATAGCGGCGACATGCTGAAGCCCGGCGAAGCCGTCTATGTGAATGCGGACCACATATGGGTCTGCGGACGCGGCGCGCTCTCGATCACCTTGCTGTAAGGAGGGCGGGAAACATGAGCCTCGATAGTGCGGCGCTGGGCCTTGCCCTGCGCACCAACAAAAGCCTTCGCTCCAATGCACGGCGCAAGCCGGTGACGTTGCTCGTCATGGGGCAATCGACCGAGCAGGGACCGATCCCTCTCAGCGACAGGGCAGCCTGGCCCAACGCCTTTCAGTCCACCCGCGACCCCGGATTCATGCAAAAGCGCCTGATCCCGCAGCCCAATCGTGGCGGCTGGTGGTGCAAGGTGCATGATGCCTTGTGGGACTGGGGATATGATGTCGATATCATCAATGCGGCTGTCGGTGGCGCATCGCTGGAGGCGCATATGATCGGCACCGTTCAGGTGCGCCAGAACAACAACCCCTATCATCAGAAACGTGCCGGATCGGTAAATTATCCCGATCTCGGCGATTTTGGCGACCTGATCCGCACCAGCGACAACAAGGTGTTCAACGTCACTGCGGGACGCAAGCGCCAAGCGTTCAACGACAGCCCGCATGAGGGCGTCGTCGGCACCAGTGTGCAGCAGGACTTCGTCGGCTTCGGCCAGACGAGCGAAGCGAGTGGTGCCTCCGCACCCGATACTTCGGTGGTGGCGATCGGCGGCAGCGTCACGGACGGACAATTGACGCTGACGCGCGTCAACGAAGCCTATTATGCGAGCGAAACGGTCTTCTATCCGGGCATCGATGCGGCGGTGAATGGCGGGCAGCCCAACCAGCAATATAATGGGCGGCTCGGCGAACGGGCCGCCGGGCGCGGTTATGATCCGCTCGGCATCATCGCCCATGCGCATCGGCTGGCGCAGCAGGCGGCGCCATCGGAAATGAAGATCGTCTATTTCAGCAACGGGCAGTCGGATCTGGGTGTCAGCGCGCTTGGTTATCAATATGCGCTGATGATGTTGCTCAACTTCTTCCTGCGTCGCGGTTGGACGGCGGTGATCGGCAACACCATCTATTCGCCCGCATCGGCCGGATCAACGAGCGCCAACTACGGCAATCAGGTGGCGGGCGCGGATGCGGCGGTCACGGCTTTGCTGCCTCATTATCCCGGCAAAGTGTTTCGTGGTGCGAACCTGTTCGCCGTACTCGGTTCGACCGGAGCCATGGGCGGGCAGCGCTGCGTCGGCGGCATATCCGGCACGACGCTGACCGTGGCCTCCGTTAGCGCGGGGCAGGGATGTGGCATCGCGGTCGGTCAGAATGTATGGAACGGCACGACGCTGGTGGGCGTCATCGCCGCGCTTGGAACCGGGACCGGCGGCAGCGGGACTTATACGCTCGACCGAGCCGCCAGCGTTTCCGGCGGCACAACGCTCATCTGCGCAGGATCGGGCCTGCAATATGACGGCGTCCATCAGAATGGATCGGTCGTGGATGCGGGCGGTGCGGCGATTGCCGACAGTCTGAAGGCAATCCTGCCGTTACGAGTGATCTGATCCTCGATAGCTTAAGACGATAAACAATAAATACAGCCCGCCATAGTTTTGGCGGGCTGTATTGTTACTCCATGTTTCTATCTGGTCACGTAGAGCGACTTCGAACAAGATGCCGCCGAATCAAGAGGGATCGGTGTCGAGCATGGAGGGCGGTTCTGTCGTAGCGGGTGTGTCGTCCCTGTCGTTGCGAGTCCTTGGTGAACGCCTGCGCAAGCACAAGCAGGATGTCGCGGCTGACTGGTTCACGCGGCATTTCGCCTTTTCCGAATATCGCGCCGAAGCGCTGAACGAACTAGGGCAGTGGGACGACTATGCCAAGCGGTTCGTGCAGCCGCTGATCGAGGTTCTGGCGCTGGGCCTTCGCAGCGGCGACGATCTCTACTTCCATATCTACGCGAATGAGCGGCTGCGGTTCGTCCCGCTACAGGACGGCGAAGAGGAACTGCGCATCATGCTGGCAGCGGATGAACTGGCGCTTCCCGTGACGCTTGGGCTTGAGGCGGAAAGCGTAGAGGCGATTGCGCTCCAGACGATCCTTGCGCGCGTTCATGGCCTTTTGACCGAGGACGCGCCGGAACTGCGGATAGCGTTTGTCGGCGATTGTGTGATGACCGACATCCAGTCCTTTGCCCGGCCAGATCTCGCCGCGTTCGGTCGGCGATTGGAGGCGCGGCATTTCTATTTCAGCGCGCGCATGGGGGCGGCGCTCGATGCCAGTGAAGTGCTGCGCGCGATGGAAAGCCAGCGCTTCGACCTGATCGCGCTCAGCTTCCTGACGTTCGAGGGATTGCCGCTCTACACCGCTCTGTTGCGCGAGGCCGGGCGGCTGAGCGACACAGAGCGGCAGGCGCGCTGCGATGCGCTGCTGGCGCTGATCGACGGATATGTGCGGCAGTTGCGGGCGGAGACCGATACGCCGATCCTGCTGCACGGATGCAGCGGCCTGCCGATCGAGCGGTGGCGGCGCTATCTGCCCTTGCTGCCCGCGATGTCTTCTGCCCATGCCGATATCGCTGCGCGGCTGGATGCCGGGTTGTGCGCGATGAGCGAGGGGCTGGAGAATATCGTCTTTATCGACGAGAATGCGTTGATCGCAGAGGTTGGCATACGCGGCGCGGACAAGCGGCTGCTACCCCGCACGCTGACGCATGGCGCGCTGTTCCATCCCGGCCGGTTCGGCGTTCTGGTGGCGCGCGAATATGTGCGCATTGCGACCGCCTATGCGACGCTCGCCAAGGCAAAGGTGCTGCTGGTCGATTTCGACAATACGCTGTGGAAGGGCGTCATGGCCGATGGCGAGGTGGAGCATGATCTGGCCGCGCAGACGTTGCTGAAAGAACTGAAGGACGCGGGCATGCTGCTCGTTTCAGTCAGTAAGAACAGTGCCGAGAATGTGCGCTGGGACGAGATGGCGCTGAAGCCCGACGACTTCTTGCTGCACAAGATCAGCTGGGATTTGAAGGCGCAGTCGGTTCTGGAGATTGCCGGGCAACTGAACCTCGACCCCAAATCCTTCGTGCTGATCGACGACAATCCGGTCGAGCGGGAGTTGATTACGGCGACGGTGCCGGGCGTCGTCGCGCTCGATCCGCTGGACGATGCGACATGGCCAGCGCTCGCCTTGCTGCTGCGCTTTCCGGCTACGCGCGCCACCGAGGAGGCGAAGCGGCGGACGGAAATGTATCGCGAGGCGGCGGCGCGGCGTGAGGCGACGAGTGCCACGCTTGATTATGGTGCGATGATGCGCTCGCTCGAATTGAAGGTTGGATGGCGCAGGGCGGTGGCGGGCGACCTCGAACGGCTCAACGAACTGGTCAACCGCACCAACCAGTTCAACACGACGACGACGCGCTATACACAAGCGGAATTGGCGCAGCTAATCCGGGACGAGGGGCGGGACGTGTTCGTGGCGACGCTGTCGGACAAGTTCGGGAGCCTGGGCGTGGTCGGCGTCGCGATTACGCGCGCCGACGAAGACGCTGTTTACTTCGAGAATATCGTCATGAGTTGCCGCGCCATGGGGTTCGGACTGGAGAGCCAGCTTGTGCGCGGCCCGCTGAGTGCCCGGACGGGCATCCAGCACGCGATCGGGCGCTATATTCCGACCGAGCGAAACGGGCCTTGCGCCGACCTTTTCGCGAACCATGGATTCTCCGAGGAAGAGACGGGCCTTTGGCGGCTGGAGCTTGCGGGGGCGTTGCCCGCCGTCCCCGAATGGCTGGAAATCCGCAGCGAATAAGGCCGATCGACGCACGACAAAAACAGATCGTCGCAAGGATTGTGCGCCGCAGCAAAAGCATTGCCAGAGGCGCTCATGCCGGGTACGAAACGGCGCAGCCCGCTGGGAGATCATATGCGTAAGGGAATCATTCTCGCCGGAGGTTCCGGCACTCGTCTCTACCCGCTGACGCGCGCGGTGTCGAAGCAGCTGATGCCGGTCTTCGACAAGCCGATGATCTATTATCCGCTGTCCACGCTGATGTTGGCGGGCATTCGCGAAGTCCTTATCATCACGACGCCGCATGACCAGGCCGCGTTCAAGGCGCTATTGGGCGATGGTAGCGAGCTGGGCATGGTGATCGACTATGCCGTGCAGCCGGACCCGGCGGGGCTGGCGCAAGCCTATCATATCGGCGCGGATTTCATTGGCGACAATCCGTCCACGCTCGTCCTTGGCGACAACATCTTCTACGGCCATGGCCTCGTCGACCTGCTCAAGAGCGCGGATCAGCGTCAGGATGGCGCGACCGTGTTCGGCTATTATGTCAGCGACCCGCGCGCCTATGGCGTCGTGTCCTTCGACCAGAATGGCCGGGCGGAAACGATCGAGGAAAAGCCGGAAAAGCCGAAGTCCAACTATGCGGTGACCGGCCTCTATTTCTACGATGGCGATGCAGTGGCGCTGGCGCGCGACCTGAAACCCAGCCCGCGCGGCGAGCTGGAGATCACCGACTTGAACCGCCTCTATCTCGATGCGGGCAAGCTCAATGTCGAGATCATGGGGCGCGGCTATGCGTGGCTCGATACCGGCACCCATGCCTCATTGATCGACGCCGCGCTCTATGTGCGCGTGACGGAGGAGCGGCAGGGCCTTAAGATTTGCTGCCCCGAGGAAATCGCCTGGCGGCAGGGGTTCATCGACGACGCGCAGCTGGAAAAGCTCGCGGCGCCGCTGCGCAAGAGTGGCTATGGCGACTATCTGATGGGCCTTCTTCAGGGCGGAGCGGCGATCGCATGAACATCATCGAAACGCCGATCCCCGACCTGCTCGTCATCGAACCCAAGGTGTTCGGTGACGATCGGGGTTTCTTCCTCGAAAGCTGGAATGCGGCCACCTTCCGCGCGGC
>CAJYHD010000474.1 GCA_913773715.1 uncultured Sphingobium sp. | reverse complement strand
AGGACGGCCACGTCGGGGGCGGTGAAGCCATGGTCAAGGGCGAGGACGAGCAGCGTGACACGGCCATCGGCGGCAAGGCCCAGCGCTTCCTGCCAGTCGTCGGCTGCGGCCAGGCGATTGACGCCATGGTCGGCGAGCAGGCCAGACAGGCGTTCGCGCGCGCCGCCCGAATAGCTGGCGATGACGACCTTTTTCTTCTGGCGGCGAAGCGCGTCGATATGCTTGCCGACCGCCTCGTAAATGTTTGTGTTCTGCGCGCGCTCGGGTGTGAAATCGCGGGGACCATCGACCTCGAAATCGAGAACGCTGGCACTCTCTGGCTCGTGGAAAGGCGTGGCGGCGTGCATCGGCATCGATGCGACGGCGGCGTGCCATTCGGCGGCGTCGAGATAGAGGGCTTCGGGCTTCAATGGGCGGTAGGAGCCGGGGTCGGCGGACTTCGCCTGCACGCGATTGGCGTGATAGTCGCGGATCGCCTCGAACCGGCTGTCCGCCGCGCCCGCGACGCCATGGTCGCGGATGATGACGGCGTCGTCGCCCAGATGATCGGTCAGCGGGACCAGCTTCTCCTCGAACAGCGGGAGCCAATGTTCCATTCCGGCGAGGCGGCGGCCGTCGCTCACCGCCTGGTAGAGCGGGTCGCCGGTCGCAGTCGCGCCGAAGGTTTCGCGATAGCGGCTGCGAAAGCGCTTGACCGTGTCCTCGTCTAGCAACGCTTCGGAGGCGGGGAGGAGGGTGAAGCCCTCCACGCTGCCGGTGGTGCGCTGGTCGGTCGGGTCGAAGCGGCGCACCGTCTCGATCTCGTCACCGAAGAAGTCGAGGCGGAGCGGCTGTTCCTCGCCGCCGGGGAAGAGATCGACGATGCCGCCGCGGATCGCGAACTCGCCGCGATCATGTACGGTGTCGGTGCGGACATAGCCGTTCGCCTGCAACATGTCGGCGAGGCGCTGGATCGCGATGCGTTCCTTGGGCGCGAGCTTCGCCACAAGCTGGCGGACGCGAAAAGGGGTAAGGGTGCGCTGCGTGATGGCGGCGAGCGTCGTGAGGACGAGCTGCGGTCCCTTTGGCTTGGCTTGCAGTGCATGAAGACCGGCGAGACGGGCGGAGGCTGCGCGCAGCGACGGGCTGGCGCGGTCATAGGGCAGGCAATCCCAAGCCGGGATTTCGATGACCTCCAGTTCCGGCGCGAAGGCCGGCGCGGTTTCGGCGATGGCGCGCATCTGCTGTTCGTCCGCCGCGATGAAGACCGCGCGCCCCGATGCGCTGCCGCCAGCCGCGCGGGCGATGTCCGCGAGCAGCCAGGGCTGGAAACCGGCCGGAACGCCCGACAGGGTGAGCGGCGCCTTTGCCTTCAGGATTTTTTGCAGGTCGGTCATAGGATGGTCGTCATTCCCGCGAAGGCGGGAATCCATCTCCCATACCTTGCATTATTAGGCTCGCGCCGGAGATGGATCCCCGCCTTCGCGGGGATGACGGGGCTATATAATCTTCACGAAATCGAGCTTCAGAAACTTGTCCATCATTGGCCCCTGCCATTCGTCCGGCACCGGGATCGTGCCGAGTGCCCAGCCGATGATGTCCGCATCCTGCTCCTCCATAAAGCGTTCGAACCATGCGATTTCCTCTTCGTTCCATGTCGCATGGTAACGGTCGAAGAAACCGCCGACGGTATAATCCGCCTCGCGCGTGCCGCGATGCCATGCCCGGAACTTCAGGCGGCGGATCAGGGGATCGTCGTTCACAATTTGTTCCTCTAGCGGGCGCAGTCGGACAAGCCAAGCGTTGAGTTTGTGCCGCGCGGCGGCGTAGGTTAGAGCGCGTCAGATAGCCATGCGACCCGATATTCTCAATCCGCTCTTTGCCGAAATCTCGCTGTTCAAGGGCGTGGGGCCGGCGCTCGCCCGTCCGCTAGAGCGGCTGGGGCTGGCGCGGGCGGTCGATGTCGCCTTTCACCTGCCGGTCAGCTGGGTCGATCGCAAGCTGACCGACGAACTCGACCTGGCGGATGTGGGGCGGGTCGTCGGCATCATGCTGACCCCGACCGATTATCGCGCAAGCGGCAGTGCGCGCGCGCCGTTCCGGGTGCAGGCGCAGGATCGCCACGGCAACAGCGTCAGCCTCGTCTTCTTCGGCAAGAACAGCGGTTGGCCGCGCAAGATGTTGCCGCTCGCCGAACCGAAATTCATCTCCGGCAAGCTGGAGGATTATGGCGACAATCTCCAGATCGTGCATCCCGATGTTTTGTCGCCCAAAGAGGCCGGGAGCCTGTCGGAACGGGAGAGTGTCTATGGCCTGTCCGAAGGGCTGACCAACAACCGGATGCGCGATCTGGTGGGGCAGGCGCTGGAGCGCGCGCCGAGCTTGCCTGAATGGATCGAGCCGAGTCTGCTGGGCCGCAAGGACTGGCCCGGCTGGCGCGAGGCGCTGGGACGGGTGCATGCCGATCCGGCAGATGCGATGGCGCGCGAGCGGCTGGCCTATGACGAAATCTTCGCAGGTCAACTGGCGCTGATGCTGGTGCGACAATCGTCCCGCAAACGACGCGGTGTGCCGATCGAGGGCGACGGGCGGTTGCGCGCCATGCTGAAGCTGCCCTTCGCGCCGACCGGAGCGCAGCGCCGCGCTACGGCCGAGATCGAGGGCGACATGGCGCAGGCGACGCCGATGATGCGCCTGCTTCAGGGCGATGTGGGATCGGGCAAGACGCTGGTCGCGCTGATGGCGCTGCTCAACGCAGTCGAAGCCGGGATGCAGGGTGCGATGCTGGCCCCGACCGAAAGTCTCGCGCGCCAGCATTATGAGACGCTGCGGAAGATGGCGTCTGGCTTGCCGGTCGAGATCGCGATCCTGACGGGTCGTGAGAAGGGCCGGGTGCGCGAGGCGACGTTGATGGGGCTGGCGGATGGCAGCATCCATATCCTTGTCGGCACCCACGCGATCTTTCAGGAGGCGGTGCAATATAAGAGGCTGGGCCTCGCCGTCATCGACGAACAGCATCGCTTCGGCGTGGCGCAGCGCATGATGCTGGCGAGCAAGGCGGAGCGATCGCCGCACTTACTGGTGATGACCGCGACGCCGATCCCCCGCACACTGACGCTCACCTATTATGGTGAGATGGACGTGTCGCGGCTGGATGAGATGCCGCCGGGCCGCCAGCCCATCCAGACGATCGTCATGTCGGCCAACCGGCTGGACGAAGTGGTCGATGCGCTCGCCCGCCATGTCGAGGGTGGCGGGCAGGCCTATTGGGTCTGCCCGCTGGTCGAGGAAAGCGAAACGAGCGATCAGGCGGCGGCGGAAGCGCGGGCGGAGTCGTTGAAGTTGCGGTTCGGCGAGCGCGTGGGTCTTGTCCACGGGCGAATGAAAGGACCTGACAAGGACGCAGCGATGGAGGCCTTTGCCGCCAACCGCACGCAGATATTGGTGGCGACGACGGTGATCGAGGTCGGGGTCGACGTGCCGAACTCCAGCCTCATCATCATCGAAGGCGCGGATCGATTCGGCCTGGCGCAATTGCACCAGCTGCGCGGACGGGTCGGGCGCGGGGACAAGCCTTCGGTGTGTATATTGCTGCGGGGTAACGCGCTGGGCGAGACGTCGCGGGCGCGACTGGCGCTGATGCGGGAAACCAATGATGGCTTTCGCATCGCAGAGGAGGATCTGAAACTGCGCGGCGCGGGCGAAGTGCTCGGCACGCGGCAGTCGGGCGAGGCCGCGCTCAAGATCGCGACGCCTGAGCACGTCGCGGCGCTTGTCGACAGCGCGCGAGACGACGCGCATCTGCTGATCGAGCGTGACGGAGGTTTGGCAAGCGCGCGGGGGCAGGCGGCGCGGACATGTCTGTACTTGTTCGAAAAGGACGCTGCGGTGGGGCTGCTGCGCGGCGGATAGAGCCGGTGAAATGCTGCGTCTGCGAAACAAAGCGCGGGTGGTAGCGTTCCCCAGCCATGACAGACATCAGCATGACCCACATCTCGCCGATGGCTGCGATCTCGATCGCCGCGTCCGTCGCGATCGCCTTCATCATCCATTGGGCGCTCTACTGGATCGCGCTGCGCATCGTGAAGCGGTCCGGGCTGGAGCCGACGCTGTTGCCCGCCATCTATCATCCGACGCGCTGGCTGGTGGTGTTGCTGGCATTGGGCGCGGGGGTGAAATCGCTGCGGCTGGGCGACGATTTCGAGGATCTCTGGACGATCGTGGCACGCATGGTCGTCGCGCTGCTGGCGGGCTGGCTCATGTTTCGGGTGCTGAGCGCCAGCCGCACGATGCTGGAGCGCAAATCCGACATCAGCGTGGAGGATAATCTCAAGGCACGGCGGCGGCACACCCGCATCCGCATCTTCT
>CAJYHD010000473.1 GCA_913773715.1 uncultured Sphingobium sp. | reverse complement strand
AAATGCGGGAAAGATGCGAAGTTAAGCGGAGGGACGCTCAGACAGGATAGGCGATTGTCATGATCTCATATTCCTTCTCGCCGCCCGGCAGCATCACCCGCCGCAGATCGCCGACCGCCGCGCCGCGCAAGGCGCGCGCGATCGGCGATCCCCAACCGATCCGCCCGGCTTCCACATCGGTCTCGTCATTGCCGACGATGGTGACGGTGCGGCGGTTGTCATCCTCGTCCGCGATGGTCACGGTCGCGCCGAAATAGACGCGGGCTTTATCCGGCTGCTGGCGGGGATCGACCACCTTGGCGTCCTTCATCTTCTTCGACAGGCGCTTCAACTGCCCATCGATCTCGCGCATTCGCTTGCGGCCGTAGAGATAGTCGCCATTCTCGCTGCGGTCGCCATTGCCCGCCGCCCAACTCACCACCTCGACGATTCGCGGCCGCTCGACACCGAGCAGCTGATCATATTCCGCCCGCAGCTTCGCGAAGCCCTCGGGCGTAATGTAATTGGGGTAGGGGGTCGTCATCGTCGTGGCTTTTAGTCAGAAGACCATTGCTCGTCACCCCGGACATGATCCGGGGTACCGCTTCCACAATCGAGAAAAGAAGCGGGATCCCGGGTCAAGCCCGGGATGACAGGCGGAGAATTACCCCGGAGTCTGCTTCCCCAAATAACGGCTCAGCACCGCGCTGGTCCCCCGGAACTTCGCCCGCTCCGGGTTCATCGCTTCATAGACGACCGCATTTTCCAGCACCCGCTGCACATAATTGCGTGTCTCGAAGATCGGGATCTGCTCGATCCAGCGCAGCATGTCGGCTCCGGGCAGGCGCGGGTCGCCATTGGCCGCGATCCAGCGGTTCACATTGCCCGCCCCGGCATTGTACGCCGCCACCGCCAGCGGATAGCTCCCGCCATAATAGTCCAGCATCCGCTGGAAGTAGGATGACCCCAGCATGATGTTGTAGCTCGGATCGTTGAGCGAGGACGGGCTGTAGCTCATGCCGATCTTGCCCGCCTGCTCCTGCGCGGTACGGGGCATCAGTTGCATCAGGCCGCGCGCGCCCGCGTGGCTGACGATCTGCCGGTCAAACTGGCTTTCTTGCCGCGCGATCGCATGGACCATGGTCCAGTTATATTGCGCCTCGGTCGGCACCGGCACGCGGGGGAAGGCGCTGGTGCTGAGGCCCGACAGGCCGCTCGACACCGCGCGCCGCCCGACCATCACGCCCATGTCGGGCCGTCCGATCGCCTGCGCCAGTTCGGCGGCGAGGAAATGGTCGGAATCGCTATCGGCAGTGTTGGCGATGGCGCGGGCGAACTTGCTCTGGTCCTCCCAATAGCCCATCTGCCCCAGCGCCCGGACGGCGCGAACCACAGTCCGCGCGTTGAACTCGGCCCGTTCGGCGGCGGAAATGGCGACCGGCTGCTCGGCGGCGGCGGGCGGCGGCACTGGACGGCCCAGTCGCTCCAATGCCAACTGACCATAGAACTGGTCGGCATAGTTGGACGCCAGATTGAAATAGCTGTTGGCGTTCCCCTGATCGCCCGCCTGCAACGCGGCACGCCCTGCCCAATAATAGCCCTTCGACCGGGTCTGCGGCGACTTGGCCGCTTCGGCGTAGCTGCGGAACATCGCCACCGCGTCCGCCGGGCGATTGAGATTGTAGAAAGCGGTCGATCCCGCCAGCCAGGCAAGACTCGTATAATCGTCGCGCACGCCGATCGGCTGGTCGTTGATCTGCACGCCCGGCGCGACCGCGTCATCGATCTTGCTCGCGATGCCGTAGGCGAAGCTCCACTGGCTGTCGTTCGCCGCACCCTTGGCATGGGTCAGCAGCACCTCGTAGAATTTCTCGGCATTGGTAGGCCGGTACGTCAGCGTCGGCCGGTTGGCGAGCATCTGCCGCGCGCCGATCCAATTGTTGGTGTTGAGCAGCCATTGCGCTTTGTCGGCGACATAGCCGCCGTCGTTCAGCCCCTGCGCATCGGCCATCTGCACCAGCGATGCCGCATCGGGCGTCTTGCGCTTCATCGCGATCCGCGCCTGAAAGACGGGCCGCCGCGCTGGGCTGACATAGGCGAGCATCCGCTCCGTACCCGCCAGATCGTTCGCCCATAGCAAGGCGTCGGCGCGCTGTTCATGATCGGCAGTCGTGAAGCCGGTGCCGAAGGCCGACAGCAGCCGCGCCTCATCCGTCGGCGCCAGCGATCCACCGATCCATGCCGCCTTGGCGGCCATCTTCGCTTCGTTCATCCGCCCGCGCTGCATCAGCGCTACGGCCTAGCGCGCCTGTCCCGTCGCGGTGCGCGGCGGGAAGCGGGTGAAGAAGGCGATCACCTGATTGGGGTCGAAACTGTCGGGATTGATGCCGCTTTCGGCCAGCCTCCGCATCCGGTCTTCACCGGGCCAGCCGGGATTGGCGGTGATGAAGCTCGCATAGCTCGCAAAGCCCAGCCCATCGCTCTGTTGCAACGAACGCCACTGGTTGATCGTGCCGACGATCGCGGCGTCAGTCGGTTGGCCGACTCGTGACGCCGCCTGCTGCCAGGGGCTGGGATGATTATCGCTCGATGGCAGTTGTTGCACCACCGCGCCGGGTGGGAAGGGCGATCCGGGGGCAGGGGCTTGCGCCTCCGTCTGGACGCTCGCACCGGCAGCGGCGACCAGCAGCGCGACCAGCGGCAGGCGAACGGGAAAACTTTCCGCGAGGAGGAAACGGCGCATGCTGGACATTATCCTATTTGCATCCTTATCAGGCCCTGAATGACGCGCTATAGCGCACCCCCCGGATTGATCATGCCTCGCCCGGCCGGAGAATAGAAGGAGTAATATCATGTTTTCCGGCTCGATCCCGGCTCTGGTGACCCCGTTTCGCGACGACAGGGTCGATGAGGACGCTTTCCACGCCTTCGTCGATTGGCAGATCGCGGAAGGATCGAGCGCGCTGGTCCCCTGCGGCACCACCGGCGAAAGCGCCACCATGACGGTGGAGGAGCATAACCGCGTCATCGCCCTGTGCGTTCAGGCGGCGGCGGGGCGGGTGCCGGTGATCGCGGGCTGCGGCTCCAACGACACGCGGATTGCCCTTGAGCATATGTATGCGGCGCAGGGGGCGGGCGCGAATGCGGCGCTGGTTGTCG
>CAJYHD010000472.1 GCA_913773715.1 uncultured Sphingobium sp. | reverse complement strand
GGTCGATATCGGGAAAGATGCGCTTGCCGCCAGCGATCTCTCGGATGGCCTTGGCAAGATCATCAAGTGGCCGCGTCTTGTAGAGGAAACCCGCCGCGCCCAGCGCTCGCGCGCTTTCCACCAGCATCGGATTTTCATGCGCGGATATCATCGCGATCGGCGCCGGGGTCGTGGCGACATGCTGCAACTGCATCAACCCCGAAAAGCCCCGCGCGTCGGGCAGCACGAAGTCGAGCAGGACGAGGCGATATTTGGGATGACGACGAAACGCATCCATCGCTTCACTCACCGAACCGGCCGTATCAACGGATACACCCGGCATGGCGGAACGCACCGCGAGCGCAAGGCCCTCCCGGGTCAGGGGATGGTCATCTGCGATCAATACGCGACCGCCCGGCGAGATATCGGCCAACTTCCGCTCCCTGTTGTCCCCTGCCATCTTTGCTGTGCAAGGGTCGAAATGCCTGTATCGTCGAGGTCGCATGATAGCATATAAACTACATCAAGAAAGACATTGGACTGTAATTTTCCACACCAATGTGGCGGCAAGTTCATCGTTGATCCATGCGGTCACGCAGGCGGGCTGGCATGTCGGTGGAGATGTGGCACCACGCTGCGCCGCGTTGATCCTGTCAGATCGAGCCCCAATAGCGGCGACCGACGCCATCCGGGGGCAGATCGGCGGCGATCCGGCACATGTCGCGCCCGGTTTCGATTTCGCGATCGATCCCGCCGCCTCGATAGATGATCAGATCGCGCTGCTCGCCCTGTGGCTGCGGCCGTCCCTCGATGCGCTCGAACGGATGGAGCAGGGCTTCGGTCGTGCCGCGCTCGAACCTTTGCTGGCCGGCCTTGCCGACGAACTGGCCGCTGCCGTTGCCGCCATCGATGCGGGGGAGCGGCCCAACGCGCACAAGCTCGCTGGCGTATCGGGGACGTTCGGATTCCATGACGTCGGCGAATGTTGGCGCGCAATCGATCAGGGGGCGGGCGATCTGAGCAACGCCAGGCGTCTGTCGCGCACGACGATCGTCGCCATCCGATACTGGCTCGATTCCTCCGATTCCGATTGATCGATCGACCCCAGCCTTAGACGATGGTCTAATTCGCGCGCCTCCTCCGTCCATGGGGAAGAAATTGTTAACCGCGATCCCGCTTGGTCGTCTCACGCACGAATGGAGACGATCATGGACTGCAATTTCAACAAGGCGGCGGGGCGGTTGCACACGCAGGTCGTCATCAAGGCGAGCCTCGCAGCCCTCGCGCTGAGCTTCGCCGCACCCGCTGGCGCAGCGACCCAGGGTACGCTCGGTTCGACCTCGCAGGGCAGCGTCGTGATCACCGCAACCGTACCCAACCGCGCGCAGATCACTGGCCTCACCGACATCAACTTTACCAATGCCGACCCAACGACCACGGCGACGGCGTCGCAGAATGACTGCGTATGGAGCAACACCGCCACCAAGGGCTACAGCATCAAGGCAACGGGCAGCGGCACCGCTGGCGCATTCACGCTGGCGAGCGGTGCGTTGACGCCCATTCCGTACAGCGTCCAGTGGAACCAGAGCAGTGGCCAGTCGTCCGGCACGGCGCTGACGTCCGGCACCGCGCTGTCCGGCCTCGTTTCGACGGCCACCAGCCCGACATGCAGCTCCGGCCCGGCAAGCACGTCGAGCCTCATCGTGTCGATCGCGTCGGGCGATCTTCAGAACATGGTCGCGGCCACCAGCTACACCGGCACGCTGACCCTGCTCGTCACTCCGCAATAGTCGCGGGCGCGGGACTCGTATCTCTCATGGCTGGCAATGCACCTTCGGGTCGCGCCATCGTTGCCCCGCCAGCCAGCGCGCGGATGCACGGCATTTCCCCCCTTTTGCCGTGCATCCGTCCGCTCTTTCGTCTCTTCCTGCTGATCGGCCTCGGTGCCTTGCCTGCTCCGGCGTTGGCGCAGCAGGTGCAGATATCCGAGCTGACCGACGTCGCTTTCGGTACGATCGCCAACATGTCCTCCGACATTTCGCAGAGCCAGACCGTCTGCGCCTACAGCAATGCCCTCAATTCCAACTATAGTGTGCGCCTGACAGGATCGGGAGCAGGCGGGGCGCTGACGCTCAGCAACGGCGCTGCGACGATGCCTTATGACGTGCAGTGGAATTCAGCCGCCGGGCAGACATCGGGCACGCAACTCGTTGCGGGCGTTCCTCAATCCGGCTTCGTGTCGCAGGGCGTCCTTCCCGGCTGCACTCTTGGCCTGACCCGCAGCGGCAGCCTGACCGTCATTCTGCGCGCGGCATCCCTCTCCGCCGCACATGCCGGAAGCTATACAGGCACGCTGACGGTGCTGATCTCTCCGAACTGAGAGCGCGCGCCGGATGCCTCCCTCAATCTCCTCGCTGCTGGCCCTCGGCATCGCGCTGCTCGCCGCCGCGCCGATTGCAAGCCATGCACAGAATGCGCCGAAGATCGGCATGCCCGAAGGCTTCGCCGAACTCGCCAAGGCCCAACAGGTCGTCGCCGACATCTATTATGGCGGGGACCGTGTCGGCGAAGCACAGCTGGAATATGAAGGCGGCACCGTCCGCCTCGCCAATCCCGAACGGGTCGCGGGTCTATTGCCCGGCCTCACCGACCCCGCTGCGGTGCGAAATGCGCTGACCGGCGCGCTCGACGATCATGCAGCGCTGGTTTGCACGCCGGGCGCGGATCTGGAAAGCTGCGGTCGGCTGACGCCAGCGGTGGCGGGCGTCATCTTCGATCAGGATCATTTCCGCCTCAGCATCTTCATCAATTCCCGTTATCTCGCCGTGCGCTCGGCGACGGAGGACACCTATATCCCGGCACCGACCGCCGGGCTGTCGCTGGTCGATTGGGTGGCGGGCACGGTTGCGGGGGCGTCCAGCGGCGGCACCGATTTTGCGATCCAGAACCGCGCCGTTCTCGGCGTCCGCGATGCGCGCCTCGTCAGCACGACATCCTACGCGTCGGGTATCGGCCTCAAGGGCGACATATTGGCAGCGCAACTCGACAAGCCGGGCATTCGCTATACTGCGGGGGCTTTCTGGGCGCCCGGTCTCGACCTCGTCGGTCGCCGCCGCATCCTCGGTGCAAGCGTCGAAACTCAGTTCGACACCCGCGCGGACAAAGACATCCTCATCGGCAGCCCGCTCATCCTGTCATTGGCCCAGCGCGCCCGCGTCGACCTGCTGGTGGACAACCGCCTCGTCGGATCACGCATCTATGACGCAGGCAACCAGAGCCTCGACACCTCCGCCCTGCCGGATGGCGCCTATGAAGTCGTCTTGCGCATTCAGGAATTCGGTGGCGCGCAGCGGCAGGAGCGGCGCTTCTTCACCAAGAATGCGCGCATCGCGCCTGCGGGCGAGTGGCTGTGGTTTGCGCGCGGCGGCCTGCTGGTGCAGGATCGGCCTGGCGCATTCCTGTCGGCCACGCGCGACCCCTATGCCGAAGCCGGCCTGTCGCGCAGGCTGGGCCGTCGTTTTGCCCTCGATGGGACGCTCGTCGCCACGTCCGACCGAATGATGGCCGAAGTGGGTGCCTATGTCCTGACCGCACCGGCGCAATTCCGTCTGGCTCTGCTCGGCACCAGCAAGCAGGACAGCGGCTTCCTTTTTCAAGCGAACAGCACCGGCGGCTCGCCGTTCAACTTCAACATCGACGCCCGCCGGATCCATAGCCACGACGATCGACCGCTGATCGCCGCAGGCGGGCTGGAACCCGGCACGATCATGGGCGCGACCGCCATGCCGATCGCCCGCTCGACCGGTGGCAGCTTCACGCAGGTCATGGGCGAGATCAGCTATCGCCTGAAGTCCGCGCAACTGAACGTTTCGGCTTTCTATCGCCGGGATCGCAGGCAGGATCATTATGCCATCGGCCCCACGGCGCGCTGGTCGGTCCTGCATCGCGGCGGGCTGGAC
>CAJYHD010000471.1 GCA_913773715.1 uncultured Sphingobium sp. | reverse complement strand
CCCATCGTCGGGCAGGTCGATGATCAGCATGTCGCCCGGGCCGTACCGGCGCAGTCGCGGCTTCACGACGATCTCAATCTCGCCCAATTCCCGTCGGTCGAACAGCTCATACGCCGCCAGTTCGGCTGCCTGATCCTTGTCCTGCACCAGATTATACTGGCGCTCCGCCCGCTTCACCTCGCCATCCACTTCGACCAGCGCGGGGACCGTCACCGGCTCGGTGGAGGCGATGAATTCCCATTTGTGATCGCGCGATTTCCACTTCGGGACGATCGTGTTGATCCGCTCCTCCCAGCCTGAGCCGGAGGAGACGACGATCTCGTCATCGGCCAAGTCGGCGACCGTAATCGTGTCCAGCGCCACGCGCGGCGCGCTGATCTTCAGCCCAAGCCGCCCGCCGCGCCAGCACGGCTGCGCGCCGCCCGCCGCCAGCATGTCGCATAAATTCTGCCAACGGGTGGACTGACCGCCATAGGCCGGTTCGAACACGACCCCGCCACAGCGCCATCCGTTGGCCTGGCAGACATTGTGCAGGTGAACGAAGTCCTCGACGATGATCCCGTCGAGCGGCAGGCCGACCCCGGCGACTTTCTGATATGTCGATCCCGACACGCGCGGATCGCGGTGATAGACCCCCAGCGCATATTTCAGCGCGACCAGGCCGGGGCTGTCCGTATAGGTCCACCCGGCACGGGCCGCATCGTGCGCCGCCGTGTCGCGCGGGTCGGCCCAGCGCTGGGACCCGATCCCGCCGGGGTAGGAAGAATCGAGCGTGGGGTTCCAGCATTTCTGGCCGCGCCAGATCGCCCCAAGCTGCGGCACGCCGCTGGCGAAGACCTTGCCCTTGCGGTCGAACAGCAGGTTCCAAGCGATCGCCGCATAGCCCGACAGGCGATAGCCCGCGCCCCAGCCCGGCGCGCCCGACCAATGCGGCTGGAGCGCCGCCCCCTCGGGCATCGCGCCATTCTGAACCGACGCCCACAGGAACCCCGCCGCATATCCCGACGCTGCACCTCCTGTCGCTGCGATCCCCAGCGACACGAAGTCCGCCTGGGCATCGACCAGTCCCTCGATCGCCCCCGCGCCGGAATACACATCGACGATCAGGGCATAGGGATTCGGCACCTTGTTGATCGTCGGGCCATAGCCGACCTGCTGAACCCGGCTGCCGCCGTAATAGGTCTCGCCGATCAGGAAGGGCATCGGCTGGTTCGAGCCGACCGTGATGCCGGTGACCGAACCCTTCGCGGGCGGGGGCTTGGCTAGGATGGAGGCGCCGACGTTTGCGCCTGCTGATACTGCCGCTGCCGCCAAGGCGACCGCCTGACCGCCGGGAATGAAAGCCGCGACCGTCGCGACGACACCGGCGACCTTGCCGACGGCGCTTAGGACTCCACTCATAAGCGCCGTCTCCTTGGCTTAGGTCATAGGCAGGCTTTCACCTTGTCCAGACCGTTGTTCACGTTGAGGCGGGTTCGATATTCAACGATCGAACCGCTTGCAGTTGGCTTGAAATCATATCTGACGACGGGTCCGAATGCGTTCTTGCGGACCACCCAGAAATTGCGGCCGTCGGTGCCCTGTTCGGCGCCACCACGGAGGGACTGTTGAGCACAGCCAGCTACCTCGCCAGCCGACTTGCTGCTGGAGAATGTCTCCAAGGAAGCCTGATCAAGAAGGCCGCCGGGCGAAGCGGCGCAGCCGCCAAGCATCAGGACGGCAGCGAGTGCAAAAGAACGCATTGAAATCTCCCCGTTTGAGGGGAGCAAATTCTAGGTCTGCGCGCCGATCCGCAACCCTGAAAATGGGGGGAGGGAAGGGCGGCAGTTATCTGCCGCCCTTCAATCGTTTAGCCCTCGCGGGCAGCAGAGTCTTGGAGATTGCAGTCCACGGACGACGCTCAATGAGCTTGGCGGAATACGACGACTGGCGTGATGCCGTACATATGAAGTGGCCGGCCCATCATAAATCTCACCGGCAGGGCCAGTTGCTGGAACGCGGCGGCGAGCATGTTCTGATTGGGAATGTCGAAGTTGGTTTCGTCATCTTCCGGCCGCGCGTCCAGCAAACCTACAACGTGCCACTCGCCCGGAATATAGCCACCGTGCTTCAAGGTAAAATCGCCGACCGGTTGCTTCATATACCGGGGCTCCATGTTGAACCAGGCGGCCGCGGCGCCCGAGCCAATGGTGGCCTGTAGATAGTGGGGCATCATGCCGAGGATCGACAGTGAGAGTTCCGCCTCCTCATTGACCTTGGGTTTGGCATTGCCCTGAGACCGCCGTTGGGCGCGAGGCAAATCAACTGGCGGAGCCGCCTGTGCCATCATGGTCTTCTTGATGATCGGGTTTCCCCACATCTCCTTCAGCAGGGTCAGGTCGGCAACGGATAGCGCCCCGGAGATGAGAACAAACTGTCCGATCCGTGCGGACGTTAGGTCGACTTCTATCGCTTGATGAACCGTAAGCTGGTCGAGAAAGTTCAATGGTGCCAGCCAGAGCGGGTCATACTCCCGGCCTTGCGACTCGTCATTCCCGGCCTCGACCTGCCCCTTACCAATACCCGGGATGCCCGCTTCACCGCGCTTGATGCCGCGACGGACATGCGATTGGGTTAATTTGGTGAGCGAACCCATATCATCGAATTGCGATAGGACCGACGCTATCCGCTCATGATCGACGTAGACGAAGTCATAGACGGAACGCGCCTTTTGCGGATCGTCCCCCTCTGGCGAGCTCTCGATCGACATTATTCTTGATGCTCCGCAACTGCTCGTTGGTATCAATCAATTCCTGCGCGAGGCGACGACCCAGGCCAACCTGATCTCCGCCCAGGCGGTCGGCGAATGCCTTGGCAGCATCCGCCAGGCTTTCAGCACGCTGCATCACACAACCCTCCTGGTGTCGAGCTAGGATATAGTAACGCGAACCGATAATAAACGGTGC
>CAJYHD010000470.1 GCA_913773715.1 uncultured Sphingobium sp. | reverse complement strand
GTTTCGACAAAGAGGCGCGGCGCGCTTTGCGGCGGCCAGGCGGGAATGGCGGTCATAGGCTCTCTTGACTTGTCCAATGCCCGTTTGTCCCTAAAGAGAAGGGCGAGCCTTGGCTATGCCGTATGGCAGCACCGCCAACCTATGGGAGACGGCGTGAGACACAGCATAGTTCCCGACAGCCAGGCGCGCGGCCTGCTGGAACGCCTGCCTGACGTGCCGCGCATGTTGGCGCAGGTGGCGCGGCTCGACCGTCCGATAGGGTGGTGGCTGTTATTCTGGCCCGGCGCGTGGGCCATCGCGCTGGCGGGCGGCGGGGTGACGCATTGGCGGCTAATCGCGTGGCTGCTCCTCGGCAGCATCGCGATGCGCGGCGCGGGCTGCGTCTTCAACGACATCGTCGATCGCGATCTTGATGCGAAAGTGGCGCGGACTGCCGTGCGGCCGCTCGCGAGCGGTACCTTATCGGTGAAGGTCGCCTGGGTCTGGCTGGTGTCGCTCTGCCTCGTCGGCCTCGTCGTGCTGCTGCAATTGCACCTTTACGCGCAGATCGTTGCGCTCGGCAGCCTGGCGTTAGTTGCGGCCTATCCCTTCATGAAGCGGATTACCGGCTGGCCGCAGGTCTGGCTTGGCCTCGTCTTTTCCTGGGCAGCGCTTGTCGGATGGAGTGAAGTGGCGGGCGCGCTGACTGGGCCGGGATTGTTGCTCTATGGTGGCAGCATCTTCTGGGTCATCGGGTATGACACCATCTACGCGATGCAGGATCGGGAGGATGACGCGCTGATCGGGATTGGATCGAGCGCCTTGTCGATGGGGCGACATCTGCGGCCCGGCGTGATGATCTGCTATGGTTTAGCTGTTCTGCTTTGGGGCATTGCCATCTGGCAGATACGCTCTCAACCATTGGCGCTGCTGGCACTTTTGCCCATAGCCGCTCATCTGTTGTGGCAAGTCGCCACGTTGAAGGAGGATGGTATCGACCCGCTCACCAAGTTCCGGTCTAATCGCTTTGCCGGATTGCTGATGTTCCTGGCCTGCCTGGTGGTGGGCAGCGCATGAGCCAGGGTCCCGTAACAGGTGAGGATTGCTGGCGCATCGAGCGAGCGACGCAGGCCAGTGTCGTGATCGATGCCGAAGCATATTTCCGTCATGCGCGGTCGGCGATGATGAAGGCCAAGAAGCGCATCATGCTGATCGGCTGGGACTTCGATGCCGCTATCAGCCTGATCCGCGAAGATGAGGCGCGAGATGGCGCACCAGCGAAGATCGGCGAATTCATAAATTGGCTGGTCGAACAGACACCCGACCTGGAGATATTCCTTCTCCGCTGGGATGTGGGCGCGATCAAGTCGATGGTGCGTCCCGTCAACCTGTTCACGACGCTCAAATGGATGGCGCATCCACGCATCACAGTGAAGCTCGACAGCCATCATCCGCCTGCCGCATCGCATCACCAGAAGATCGTCGTCATCGACGATTGCTTCGCCTTCTGCGGCGGAATCGACATGACCGGCGACAGATGGGATACGCGGCATCATCGGGACGAGGAGCCGGGCCGCAAGCACCCGGACGGCACGCCCTATGGGCCATGGCATGACGCAACGACTGCGCTCACGGGACCGGTCGCCGCAGCTTTGGGTGAGCATGGTAGGGCGCGCTGGACAGGAGCCGGGGGAGAAGCCCTCGATCCGGTTGAGGGAATAGACGACTGCTGGCCGAGCGATCTGTCCGTCCAGTTCGAAAATGTCGATGTCGCCATCGCTCGCAGCGCGCCGGAGATGGATGATCAGCGACCGCTGATCGAAATCGAGCAGCTTTATATCAACCAGATCGCGGCGGCGCGGCGCTGCATCTATGCGGAGAGCCAATATTTCGCGTCGCGCCGGATAGCAGAAGCGATCGCCAAGCGGTTGGAGGAGCCAAATGGCCCCGACATCGTCATCATCAACCCGGAGACAGCGGACGGTTGGCTCGAAAGCCAGGCGATGGACAGCGCGCGGGCCCGGTTATTCGAAGCGCTGCGGGCCAAGGATGTTCACGGCCGCTTCCGCATCTATCATCCGGTGACGCGTCGTGGCGGACCAATATATGTTCATGCCAAGATTTTGATTGTGGATGATCGGCTGATCCGGGTCGGGTCATCGAACATGAACAACCGGTCGATGCGGCTGGACACGGAGTGCGATGTGACGATCGACACCGCTTTGTCGGCCAATGTCGGTTTGGGACCGCGCATTGTTGCGATCCGCGAAGATCTGATCGCCGAACATCTCGAGTTGCCCGTTGAACGGGTTGCAGCAGTGCTGGCCGAGCGCGGCCTTATCGCTGGAATCGAAGAATTACGCGCCAAGCCGGGACGGACGCTGAAGGCCTATGAGACACCGGATTTGAACGAGGTTCAGGCATGGCTGGCGGACAATGAGGTGCTTGATCCCGAAGGTCCCGGCGAGATGTTCGAGACTGTCAGCGAAAGGGGACTGTTTCGTAGATTTCGGTTTTGGGATCGAAACTGAGTAGGTAGGGCGCACCAAAGTTCTTGGCGTCTGGACGCAGGGGTCTAGATCAAAGTGGCGCCCCTCCCCCTAACAGCCCTATCGTCAAGTATCGCCGTCTGGAGTTGCAGGGCGATCTATTCCGGATGCTCGAATTTGCGCAAGCCGCAGCGAACAATGGGAATAGTGAGACCCAGGAACGGCAACGGCCCCAGCGTGGTGACGCTGGGGCCGTAAGTGTTACACC
>CAJYHD010000469.1 GCA_913773715.1 uncultured Sphingobium sp. | reverse complement strand
CGGCCCGGCGGAAAAGACGACGCCCGCTGGCCGCTTCCTCGCCAAATTCGGTCGTGCCGCTGGCAATGCGCAGGTGTTGTGGGTTGATTATGCGACCTCCGTCGCGCTCCACACCATTCCGACCGGCAACCCGAAGGAGCGTCGGGTGGATCGCATGATCTCGCCCGACATAACGGACAACCGCATCACCTTCGGCTGCATCAACGTGCCCAAGGCCTTTTACGCCAAGGTTCGACCGCTGTTCGCGAAGAAGGGTGGCTACGTCTATATCCTGCCAGACACGAAGACGCTGGAAGAGACCTTCCCGCCGATCCGCGTCCAGCCCTTCGTCAACGGTCAGGCAAAGCCTATGGAAGAAGGCGCATGAGCCCGCGCCTGTTACCTTGCCTGCTCCTGATCGCGCCTTTGGCGGCGATCCCTGCACCTTCGCTGGCGGGCTTCTATTCGGGTAACAATCTGCTGGAGGCCTGTTCGGTCGAGCAGGGCAGCCCCAATTATTTCGAGCGCAACTATGAATGCGTCGCCTATATCGCGGGCGCGGTCGATGCCTTCAACACGACCCGCGAAGCCAACGGCCTCAAAAGCTGCATCCCCGGTGGCACCAATATGGGCGACCTGCGCAACGTGACCGTCGATTACTTGCGCGACCATCGCAAGGAGCGGACAAAGTCGGCCTCGCAGATCGTCTTCACTGCAACGCGCGCCGAATGGCCGTGCAAGAAACCCGTTTCCAAAAAGACGGTGACGAAGAAGTTGAAAAGCCGCAAGTAGCGCCGCCATTGCATCGTTGCGACAACTGCGCTAAGGGCCGCGCAGCATCGGGCGGCTTGCCGTCTGAACCCTGATCGACTCCAGGATGCCCAAGAGGGGCATCGTATGGACGCTGGCCGGCGAGGTTTCGCCCGCCGGCGATTTTGTCGTTTGGCGGGATGTCAAGTTTGTAAGGGCCTCGGCCCGGTTTTGAGGTGATGATGTTCGATTCGCTAAGCGATCGTCTCGGTGGGGTATTCGACAAGCTGCGTGGGCGCGGTGCGCTGACGGAGGACGATGTCCGCGCCGCGATGCGCGAGGTGCGAGTCGCGCTGCTCGAAGCCGACGTCGCCCTGCCTGTCGTGCGCCAGTTCGTGGATCAGGCGACCGAGAAGGCCGTCGGCAGCGACGTTCTGCGATCGGTCACGCCGGGGCAGATGGTCGTCAAGATCGTCTCCGACACGCTCACCGAAACGCTCGGCGCGGAAACCAGCGACCTGCTGATCGACGTGACCCCGCCCGCCGTCATCATGATGGTCGGACTTCAGGGGTCGGGCAAGACGACCTCGACCGCCAAGATCGCCAAGCGCCTGAAGGAAAAAGAGCGCAAGAAGGTGCTGATGGCGTCGCTCGATGTCCAGCGCCCCGCCGCGCAGGAACAGTTGGCGGTACTGGGCGCGCAGGCCGACGTCGCGACGCTGCCGATCGTCGCTGGCCAGCAGCCGGTCGATATCGCTCGCCGCGCGCTTCAATCGGCGAAGCTTCAGGGCTTCGACGTGGTGATGCTCGACACCGCCGGTCGCCTCCACGTCGATCAGGCGCTGATGGACGAGATGAAGGCGGTGGCCGATGTCGCCAATCCCGCCGAAATCCTGCTCGTCGTCGACTCGCTGACCGGCCAAGACGCGGTCAATGTCGCGACCAGCTTTACGCAACAGGTGCCGCTGACCGGGGTCGTGCTCACCCGTATGGACGGTGATGCGCGCGGCGGCGCGGCGCTATCGATGCGCGCGGTCACGGGCCGTCCGATCAAGTTCGCGGGGACGGGCGAAAAGCTCGACGCGATCGAGCCGTTCCATCCCGCCCGCGTCGCGCAGCGCATTCTCGGTATGGGCGATGTCGTGTCGCTGGTCGAAAAGGCCGCCGAGACGATCGACGCGGAGGAAGCCGACAAGCTCGCCAAGAAGATGGCGAAGGGTCAGTTCGATATGAACGACCTGCGCGCCCAGTTGAACCAGATGCGTCGCATGGGCGGCCTTGGTGCGCTCGCCGGCATGCTGCCGGGTCTCAAGAAGGCGCAGGCCGCGATGGCCAACAGCGGCGCCAACGACAAGACGCTCGTCCACCTCGACGCGATGATCGGTTCGATGACGCCCAAGGAGCGCGAACGGCCCGCGCTCATAAACGCCAAGCGCAAGATCCGTATCGCCAAGGGTTCCGGCACTACCGTGCAGGAAGTCAATCGCCTCCTGAAGATGCATCAGGAAATGGAAACGGCGATGAAGAAGATCCGCAAGATGGGTGGCCTCAAGGGGCTGGCTAAGATGTTCACCGGCGGTGGCATGGGCGGTCTTGGCGGTCCCGAAGGCGGGGCAGGGGGACCGGACCTCTCCGGCCTCGGCGGATTGGGTGGCCTTGGCGGCAACATGCCGAAACTGCCCCCCGGCTTTCAGAATTTCATGAAGAAATAAGCAAATCCAACAGATTAGATTAAGCAAGAAAGGTTAGATTGTCATGGCAACGTCCATCCGTCTGTCGCGCGGCGGCTCCAAGAAGCGTCCTTATTATCGCATCGTCGTCGCTGACAGCCGCGCGCCCCGCGACGGCAAGTTCATCGAGCGTATCGGCAGCTACAACCCCGTCCTGCCCAAGGGCGACGAGAAGCGTGTCGTACTCGACGTTGAGCGTGCGAAGCACTGGGTTGCCGCCGGTGCGCAGCCGACCGACCGTGTCGCCCGCTTCCTCGACGCCGCTGGCGTGAAGGAACGCGCTGCCCGCAGCAACCCCAAGAAGGCTGAGCCGGGCCAGAAGGCCAAGGATCGTGCCGAAGACCGCGCCGCCAAGGCAGCCGAGGCGGAAGAAGCCCGCAAGGCCGCTGAAGAAGCTGCCAAGGCTCCTGCCGAAGCACCTGCTGAAGAAGCGCCTGCCGAAGACGCCGCCCCTGCTGAAGAAGCGGCGGAAGGCTGAACGACTTGACCGACAGGCCCGTCACGCTTGCCGCAATCATCGGCGCGCACGGTGTGGCGGGCGAAGTCCGTCTGAAGCTGTTTGGCGAGGGGACGGACAGCCTCAAAAGCTATGGCAGCTTCGATGCGGCGGGGCGCACATTGACGCTGAAGTCGGTGCGCCCCGGCCCCAATGGCGCGGTCGCCCGCTTCGCTGAGATTGGCGATCGCAGCGCAGCCGAAGCCCTACGCGGAACGGCGCTGACCGTGCCGCGCTCCGCCCTGCCGCCGCTCGCCGAGGGCGAATATTATCATGCCGACCTGATCGGCTTGCCCTGTACTGCCAGCACAGGCGAAGCATTGGGCGCAATCGTCGCTGTCGAGAATTTTGGCGCTGGCGACATCATAGAGGTCGAACGGCCGCCGGTCGATGGCAAGAAGGGCAAGCGCTTCATGGCCCCCAAGCACGCCGTCACGATCGGCGAAAATGCCGCCGTGATCGACGCCGCGTTCGTGGATTGATCGCGGGCGCGTCATGGCCCAACTGCTCACCGCTCTGTATCTGCTGCTGATGCTCGCTGCCGGATGGCGGCTGTACGGCATTGGCTGGTCGCTTGCCGTGAAGGTCGTGACCGCCCTCGCGCTGATCCTGCCTTTGCCGCTCCTGCTCATCGTGCCTGCGCTACAGCATCCCGAACATAATTATTCCGACCTGCTCCGCGCCATCGGTCTCACATTGCTCGTCTGCGGCTTGCTCTGCCTCCTCGGCGGCCTGTCGGCGGCATGGGCAAGGGCGCGCCGCAAATGAGCTTCAGCGCGCAAATCCTGACGCTCTATCCAGAGATGTTTCCCGGCCCGCTCGGCGTCTCCATCGCAGGACGCGCGCTGGCCGAGGGTAAGTGGGCCTGCAATCCGATCCAGATTCGCGATTTCGCGACCGACAAGCACCGCACCGTGGACGATACGCCAGCGGGCGGCGGCGCAGGCATGGTCCTGCGCGCCGACATTGTCTCTCGCGCAGTCGACCATGCGCTGGAAACACGCCCCAACCTCCCTGTCCTCGCCATGACGCCGCGTGGCGCACCTATCACGCAGGCCCGCGTCCGTTCGCTCGCCAGCGGCCCCGGCGCGACGATCCTGTGCGGCCGGTTCGAGGGTTTCGACGAACGCCTGTTCGACGCGCGCCCGATCGAGCAGATCAGCATGGGCGACATCATCTTGTCGGGCGGAGAGATGGCGGCGCTGACGCTGCTCGATGCTTGCGTCCGCCTGCTTCCCGGTGTAATGGGCGCGGCTTCAAGCGGAGTCGAGGAATCCTTTGAAACGGGATTGCTCGAATATCCGCACTATACCCGACCTGCTGAGTGGGAAGGGCGTATGATCCCGCAAGTGTTGCGATCGGGGGATCATGCGAAGATCGCTGCCTGGCGGGAACAAAGGGCGCGCGACGATACACGGCTAAGGCGACCGGACCTTTGGGAACGTCATATCGGCGTTCGGGACCAGTCGCCCTCTGGTGCGCAACGAACGACCAAGGACTGACGTACCATGAACATCATCCAGCAGATCGAGGCGGAAAACATCGCCGCCCTCGCCAAGGATATTCCTGACTTCCGCCCCGGCGACACGCTGCGCGTCGGCGTGAAGGTCGTCGAAGGTGAGCGCAGCCGCGTCCAGAATTTCGAAGGCGTGTGCATCGCCCGCTCGAACAAGGGCATGGGTTCCAACTTCACCGTGCGCAAGATCTCGTTCGGCGAAGGCGTGGAGCGCGTGTTCCCGCTCTATTCGCCCAACGTTGATTCGATCACCGTCGTCCGTCGCGGCGTCGTCCGTCGCGCCAAGCTCTATTACCTGCGTGGCCGCACCGGCAAGCGCGCGCGCATCGCCGAGCGTCGCGACACCCGTAACGAGGGCTGATCTTCAAGACGCATGTCTTGACTATTGCAGGTCTGAAAAAAGGCGGCGATCTTCGGATCGTCGCCTTTTTCTTTGGCATCAAAGGCTTGATGGTCGCCGTATGACAACGCTGACGTCAATGCCCGCCTATTGCCTACATTTTCATGACAAGGTCCATTTTCCCGATGGTGGATTTGTAGCGCTTCTCCGTCTCTCCCATTGCTGAATGAAACAAAAGAGACATGTCTGGTCCGCCCGACCTGTCCCCACACATCGGCAAACGAAGGAACGACAAGAGAAAAGCGACAAACAGGAGAGGCAACCCATCGTCGGAAGTTAGGGGGCTGCTTCATGCAATATAGGGGTTTCGTGTCGAGCGCGGCATTGGCCGTCGCCATCTGTTCTTCCACCGGGGCGTTCGCACAGGATGCCGCGCCACAGGCTGCCGCCGAAGATGGTGGCGCGGCGATTATCGTCACCGGCACGCGCCTCACCGGCATGAAAGCTGCGGACAGTCCAGCGCCGATCCAGCTCTTGGGATCCGACGCGATCCAGCGCACCGGCTCACCCGACCTGCTGCAAAGCCTCGCTCAGCAACTCCCCTCTATCCAAGCGCAGTCCTTCGGTTCGGATCTTCAGGC
>CAJYHD010000468.1 GCA_913773715.1 uncultured Sphingobium sp. | reverse complement strand
GTCGCATTCTGGCTCTGAACGAGTCTCGACCCTAGAAGCGCTAAGTCGAGCAGATCGCCATCTTCATATCGCAACGTTTGTAAATAGTACCGCCGAGAACAGTAGGGCGGCTCAAAAAACTGGCGTGATAGAAACCGGTGTCAAAATAAAAGTTGGCAGGCATAGCGAAGCTGTATTTCCAAACCTCCAAAGGGGATTGAGGTGCCTAAGAGTACCTAAAGAGCCGCATATCGCCCAAGAAAATGCACAACGGACGTGGGGCGGTCTTGTGCGTGAAAGCGGCGTGAATATCAGGGAATAGGAAAGCGCGGGGAATAATCGGCCATCGTCATGAAGATCTGGTCCACCTTCGCGACGATCTTTCCATTTGCTTCCGTTTTTGCGACTACAGCCCGCCATTCAGGATCTTCCCCGAAGGCCTTCCATGCCGCATCGCGTACCGCTCGGTTGGGATAGGCAAGCACATAGACGATTCGCCCCTCTGGCGAGGCCTCCGTCGGCTGTTCGTTCCAATAAGCGACATTATGCATGCCATGTTTGGCAAAGAGCTTCAGCGTATGTTCCCGAAATCGGCCGTTGAGGGTCGCGAGTTTGCCGGGCGCGGGATAGTAGATACGCAGTTCATAAACCGCGGCGCGTTGATCTAGGGAGGCAGGTTGGGCGAAGCTGGCCGTCGCCATGAAAAATGGAACGATGGCAAGAAGAGCGCCGCGCATGATTTTCCCCTGAAATGATGTCTCCGGGCAAGATGACAGACGGCTGTACTTTTGTCAGCGGAAAGGTGAAATCATATGTTGGTTTTGACGATCCGCGTCGAAATTTCGCGTGCCATTCAGCCTCAATGATACCGCGTCATCCATCGACGTCTCGAAAGATATCCCCCAAATAGAAGCCCTCATGCCATTCGCGCCCTTCGGCATCTTGCATTCGGCTTTTAGCGTGAAGATGCGGGCTGGAGGACAGGGATGGACGGCATATCGGCCACGGAACACCGCGCAGGCGATCAAAAGCCCGAGGCGGCACATGCGATGCGCAGCCTGACCCTGTTCAGAGCGCTCGCCATCCTTCAGATTGCCTTCCTACATGCCAGCCATGCTCTGTTCCGGCGCGGCCTTAGCGGCCCTGATCCTGAAAGCGATCCCATCTTCGTATCGGTCGACATAAGCTTTCACGGCAGCACCATCTATTTCGCGATGATCTCCGGGTTTCTTTATCAAAATCTCTTCGTTGGCCTACCTTACCGCTCCTATCTGCGCGGCCGCTTGGAGCGGGTCGCAATTCCCTATCTCGTCGTCACGGTCGCCCTAACCCTGGCGCAGCATCCCGTATCGCTTCGCGAGCTTTCACCGGAACTGCTCGAAACGCTCGCGCACAATATTGCAACGGGAGCGACATGGAATACGCTCTGGTACATTCCGGTCCTCTTGGCGATCTATGCCCTGGCGCCTCTGATATCTTCGTTGCTGAGCAGTCCGGCGTTACACCCCGTCGGCCTTTTGCTGATCCTGGCACCGTTGGTCGTGTCGCGCAGCGGTACGGACCCAAGCCTTGCCAACCTCATCTATTTTACGGGTGCCTTCGCTGTCGGCATCGAACTTCGCCGTGCGCAGATCGATTTCAGAAGGGACGATATCCTGATCTTCGCGCTGCTGATCAGTATGGCCTCCACCATCATGCTCGTAACTGTGTTTGTCATGGACGTGGATCGATTAGGACCTGTCTCGCTCCGCGAAACGCTCTTCTACATTCAAAAGATCGCTCTGGGCTGCGCCATGCTGTCCTGCATCCAGCGGTCGGTTTCGCTATCTGACCATGGCCGCCCATTGCTCACCCATGTCGCCGGCTGCTCGTTCGGCATCTACTTTCTGCATGGGCCGCTTATGCGCCTGGCGGCAAAAGCGGTCGGCCCATATCTCGACGGCAATGATTTCGAATATCTGTGCGGGATTATCCTGATCCTGCTCCTCGCCTTGGGAGCTTCGCTCTTGATCATCCACGTGCTGCAAAAACTCTTTGGTCGCGCGTCACGCTGGATCATAGGTGCATGAACAGTCGCCCTCGTCAGTGTCCTATCGCTGCCGGAAGGGGCATTATGATGATCACGGCATGTCATATTCTCGGGGGTAATACAATTGCCTACCTATGAACTAAAATGATAAAGTTCACGGGAATTGTGCGAAGTTAAGCGTCAGCTGCCCGGCTGGATATAAGGCACGGTGGCGAACATCCGCCTTTCCCATCCACGCGGATCCGCCTCGACTTTGCTCTGTGCGTCGAAGATCATCGTCGCGCGCCGATCAAGTCGATATTGCGGCCAGAGCGACAAGCTGGAGGAGTTTGGAGTTCCGTTGCGGCTGAAGGTAAGGAAGCTTTCCATCACCTTTTCCGACGCAGCTCGAGCGCCTTCGCCGGTCCCTGTATAGGAACCCGGCGCATCGAGCGTGCCGAAAGCCAGCGCGATATCCATCGTGTGCGGCGCACCTCGCCGTGGCTCAGTCGGCGACTGGAAGTTCACCTGATACACCCAAGTCGGCGCATCAGCCCGTGCCCGCGCTTCCGCTTCGATCACCTGGCCTGGCCAACTCCGGCCTGCCGTGGTCGCAGCATAGAAGATGCGCTCGGGTGACCAATCAGGATGATGCGCACGATATCGCTCAACCACATACTCCGGCAGGATGTCGCTCCGCAAATTGCTCGCCATCCGCTGCGCCAGATTGCCCCAGTCCAACCCTCGAACGACCGGTCCGTCGGGATCGATGAAGGCACGCGTTTCATCGAGTGTATTGCCCAGCATCATCGGAATGGCGTTGGACTGCGGGGCGGCGTCGGGCCAAAAGGGATGGCGCGATAACCAGCGCATATCCAGCACCGGCCCCATATACACTCCGCCGCCCAGAATCGGATCCTCCGCCGCCAAGCCGTCGATCAGTCGTTCGACCGGCATGGTGAGCAAGGGATCGAGCCGATCTGGCTTGACGCCCAACTTGGTGAGATAGGCGTCCGTTCGACGACTGGCGTTGATCGGTCCGCTCGCCGTCACTTGCTGCCCGCTCATCGTGATCGCCCGATGAAACAGCCCTTTGGCTGCTGGCGTCGCCATCATCGTCGCGATCTTCGCTCCCCCGCCCGATTGCCCAAAGACGAGCACATTGTCGGGATCGCCGCCGAACGCCGCGATATTTTCCTTCACCCATCGCAGCGCGAGGATCAGGTCAAGCTGCCCGACATTGCCGCTGTCGGGAAATCGTTGATCAAGCCGCGCGAGATAGAGATAGCCCAGTGCATTCAGCCGGTGATTGACGGTCACCACCACCACATCCTGCGCGGCCAGATGTCTTCCGTCGTTCAGCGGATCGACCACGCTGCCGTTGGAATAGGCGCCGCCGTGAATGTAGAGCATGACAGGACGCCGCGCGCCGCGTTCCAGACCGGGCGTCCAAATGTTGAGGAACAGGCAATCCTCGCTCGTCCGATCTTGCTTGGCGCGCTGGGGGCACGACGGCGCGAAGGCCGTCGCGTGGATCATGCTCCTTGAAGGTTCGGGGGCGATCGGCGCGCGAAAGCGACGGGGCGCGGTATCCTGCCCATAACGTACACCGCGAAAAACGCTCAGGCCCCCTTCCCGCGTGCCGCGAATACGCCCTAGCCGCGTCTGCACTGACGGATCGCCGAAAGCGGCCCAGGCAGGCGACGTGGCGAGCAGCCCCGCCGCTCCAAGCACGCCTCTTCGATCGATCCCGCCCATATCTTTACCTGCCATCAACCCTTATCGAAGCCGCCGAGCGTGGTGGCGGTGAGGGCGGCGCGTCTGTCGATACCGGGCATGATGGCCCTCTCCTGTTTATTGGGGATTGGTCCCTCTTGTCGGTGCGTTTCCTTACCGTGCGAGCCATCCTCCATCGACGGCGAGGGTGTGGCCGTGGATATAGTTGGCGGCGGGGGAGCTGAGGAACACGGCTGCGCCGCCGATGTCGCTGGGATCGCCCCAGCGGCCTGCGGGGATGCGTTCCTGGATCTGGCGGTTGCGGGTTTCGTCGGCTTGCAGGGCAGCGGTGTTGTTGGTGGCGATGTAGCCGGGCGCGATCGCGTTCACATTGACGCCCCTGGCGGCCCATTCGTTGGCGAGCAGCTTGGTGAGGCCCGCCACCCCGCTCTTCGACGCGGTATAGCTCGGCACGCGGATGCCGCCCTGGAAGGAGAGGAGCGAGGCGATGTTGACGATCTTGCCATGGCCCTGCGCGAGCATGTGACGCCCTGCCGCCTGCGCGAGGAAGAAAGTGGTCTTGAGGTTGGTGTCGATCACCGCGTCCCAGTCTTCTTCGGTGAAATCGACGCTGTCGGCGCGGCGGATGATCCCGGCATTGTTGATCAGGATGTGGAGACCGCCCAGCTTTGCGATGGTCTCGTCTACCACGCGCTGGACCGGTTCGATGCTGGAGAGGTCGGCAGACACGATCTGCGCCCGGCGGCCGAGTGCGCGGGCCTTCTCGACGGTGTCCTCCGCCGGGGTGCGGCCGACGGCGGCGATGTCGGCGCCGGCTTGTGCGAGCGACAGCGCGATCGCCTGCCCGATGCCGGTGTTGGCGCCGGTGACGATGGCGATCTGGCCGGTGAGGTCGAAGGG
>CAJYHD010000467.1 GCA_913773715.1 uncultured Sphingobium sp. | reverse complement strand
TGTCGCTTGGCCATGCCCGCTCGGTGCTGCGGCTATGGCGCGACGACTACAACCATGTGCGCCCGCATAGTGGTGTTGGCGGGCTGACGCCCGCCGATGCTGCCAGGCGGGTTGTGCAACACCGCCCCGAGGGGCACCATACCAACCCCGGACTCCAGTTATGACTGGTAGAGCTTTGGGGGTCACGTCAAGCAGCCTGTCCTTCGCGAACAGCTCCTGTGCGTCATGACCAGCCAGCAACTGGTCCAGAACGTCCTTGCTGGTTGCTATATCGATGGTGCTGCCTGCCCATCACTACGGCCTCCTGCACAGAATTTCCGACAAGCCCTATTAACGGTTCAGCGCTTTCTATCCTTGGCTTGTGCCTGCTCTGCTGCAACTGCAAACGGCGATGTCGTGTTTGCCTGTGGATCGTAATACCGATCAATCCGATTTCGCAGGCGCGATTGCACGCGATTCTGGAGCCGCCCGAGCAATCGGGTGCCTGGCCGATCGGCTAGCTGGGCGGTCGTGTTGCGCTGACCGGCTTCGCCAACTGCTGAATTGGCAACGCGGCTAACTCTCATCGGTGGAGTTTCCTGTTGCGGTTGTTTGGTCACGTCATCCTGTAGTGGCATATCGGCCTGCCTCTGGCTGGCCTGGCCGCTTGCCAAACCTGGCATGGCCAGCGCCATCACGGTTAAGATCATGGAGAAAGATTGCGTTTTCCAAAGCGGCATCACGGGGCGGGCTCCAGACGGACCCATTGTATCTGGCCTGATACTCCTTCGATCGCATTCGATGCTCTTGCCATCAGGGCAAGGGTCTGGATGGGGCAGCCTGCCGGTACGTTGATATCGCCAATAAAATCGCGGCCCTCTGGGTTTGGTGTGGGTAAGTCGATACGAGCGGTTTCGCGACCATCTGCACATTTCAGCACCCAATAGGGTTGGGCGGCGCTTGATCGCTCACCACTGCTGCGACCACGGAGGCGGTACCGCCCTGTGGTGAGAAACTGAACCTGCCGGAGGAGAGGGCCAGCGGCATTGGGGGATGCTGAAAAATCGATGATGCCTCTTCCTTTGCCATCCTGCTGGATCGAGGCGCGCTCATCACCGTTGTCAACCGGGACCCAGTCGAACGGCGTCGCATTACTGGGATCGGCATTAAAATGCGGGTCGCGTGAGCGGTGCCGATCGGCGCTGGCATGGGTTTGGGTATAGTATTCCCATGCCTTGTCGATCGCACCGTTGCCGATGAGCGCGTTTATCAACGCAGTTTGCGCCGGGGGCGGAGCTGCAACGCCCTGCTTGCCAAGCAAGATAAAAAGATCTGCCACGGCAATCGGATCTTCACCGTAATCGGCGGCATATTGTAAGAAGCTATTGGTCCACCCAGGCCGGGTGGCCAAGCGACGGACCAGAGCTGCTCGAATAGATGGTTCCGTGCTCGCTGCTATAAGAATAGGGTAGAGCAATGTCGACAATGACGGCTTTGTTCGTAATGTCACGTCGTATAGGTTTACGGTACCGGCGATGTCATTACGGCTGACGGCGTCTTCTATTGCCCAAAGTTGAGTCTGGGCATTTCGCCGCGAAAGCGTTTGTGCATATCGGAGTAGGCGCCGGATCGTCGTCGAATTTTCCTTTGCTGCAGGATTCAGTCCAAGTGCCAGCACAGCATCTTCGACTGTCGGATCCTGCCGTAATGCTTCACGTGCTAGCTCTTCGATACGTTTCGGATTGATATTACCATTGGCGGAGGACATTCGCTGCCAGGCCAACTGCCCGGTGATCCGACCGTCTTCCGGGGCAAGACGATGGGCCAGTTCGACATTGCTCTTGGCCAGGACCTGTGCAGCGGATCGAGAGACGGCATAGCCACCCAGAATTGCCGCAAGGAGGGCCAGAGGGGCACGGATGCCCCACCCGACCCTTTGTGACTTTCGGGTCGTATCAGGCTTCATGGCCGTGGCCATAGTCATAACCATAGTCATAACCGTAGCCGTAATGGTTCTTGGCCTGTTCGAACTTTGTCAGAACGCCCCCGATAATATGGATGTTGGCCCCCTTGAGCCTATCCAGGGCCGTCCTGACCAGGCTCGAACGAATGCCGCGCGATTCCACCGCATATACGACCCCCTCGACGCGACTGGCGATCAGGGGTGCGTCGGCCAGGCCCATGACGGGTGGCGAGTCGATGATGACGTGATCGTACACTTGCAGCAGCCGTTCGATCAGGGTGGGCAGACGATTGCCCGTCAAAAGCTCAGCCGCATTGGGCGGGATGGGGCCAGCTGCCATGGCGGTGAAGCCGAGTGGGTCCATGGCAAAGGTGAGCGAGGTGATATCGTCATCACCCGCCAGGAAATTGCTCAGGCCGCGCGTGTTGGGAACCTTGCCGAGATGGTGAACGGATGGCGAGCGCATATCGCCATCGACCAGGATGACATTACGATGGCCGCGAGCCAGGGTAGTTGCCAATGCCAGTGCGGTCGTTGATTTGCCCTCGGCGGGTCGGGTCGAGGTGACAGCTATCGAGCGCGGCACGCCATGTTCGGTGGTGAAGGCAAGCTTTGTCTGCACGGCAAGATACGCCTCGACCAGGGCTGACTTGCGATCCAGGAGTGCATCCTCAGGCGAGCCTTCCTTGACCTTGGGTACTGCTCCGAGCAGCGGCAGCCCAAGGCGTCGTCCGATCTCGGCCGGATCGGCGATCGCCTCATCGATCTGCTCCAGCGCAAAGGCGAGAAGCGTACCCAGACCCAGGCCTGCAAGCAACGAAATGGCAAGGTTGATCAGCAGCCGCGGGCTGGATGGAGCGCCGGGTACGTCAGCCCGGTCCACGACCGAGATGTTGTTGATACCGACCCCACCTGCGACGCCGATTTCCTTGAAACGCTGCAACAGGCCATCGTACAGGGCGCGATTGGTGTCTACTTCCTGCTGGAAGATATTATACTGTATGGATCGACGCCGCAGATCCAGATAGTTTGTCTTGAGTTCGTTGACTTTAGCCTGCAGCGTGCGCTCACGTTCTTGTGCTTCGCGGTAATCGGCCAGAAGTGATCCAGAAACGCGGCCCTCTTCGCGTGCGATGGACTGGTCGATCTGCTTCATCTGGGCATTGATCGCCTTGGCCGTTGGATAGTCGGGTTCGAACTGCACCATCAGCCGCTGATATTCGGCAGCAAGTTCGGCGCGACGCTGGCGCAGGGCGCCGATGGTGGGGTTGCGCAAGGCCTCGGTGGAGGCACCCGCCCGCTCGTAGCGGGCCTCCAATTGGATACGGTCGGCCGTCGCCTGGGTCAGGGCCGAATTGAGTGCCGCGAGTTCGTCAGCGGTGATCGAGCGTTCGACTGTGGCACCGGTGCTGCTGGTCTGGGCGGGTAGGTTGATGATGTGCTGCGAAGAGGCATAGGCGACCAGTTGGCGCTGGGAGTCGTTCAGCCTTTCCTTGGCTTGGCTGAGCTGACGGCTGAGCAGGTTGCTGCCATAGGATGTGGCCTGGATTTTTCGTTCGAGATTGGTCTTGATGTAATTGTCGGCCCAGGCATTGGCTATGCGGGCTGACAGTGCGGCATCGGGGCTCGTGAAAGCGATGTCCACCAACCGCGACATGCGTGTGGGCTTGATCGACAGGTTCTTGAGCAGGATGCCTCCTGCCGTGCGCAGCCGCTCGGCGCGTCCGGACGCAGGATAGCGACCATTGACGAGCGTGAAGGCAGGCGTATCGGACTTTTGTCCGAAGATTTCGAAGAATTTGGGATCGTCGACCAACCCCAGCTGATTGGCCACGCGCTCGGCCAGGGTGCGGGCCTGCAGCAGGCCATATTGGGTCAGGTAGAATTCCTGATCGGCCGAACTGGTATCGCGTTCGACCCCCTGGAAATCGGTGATCTTCGCGGACTCGCGCGACACTTCGACGGTGGTGACGGCCGTATATTGCGGCGTCATCATGAGCGTCACGACCAAGCCGATCAGGAAGCAGGCAAGGATCGCGCCCAGAATCACATAACGCCAACGCAGCGCCATCCGGATGTAGCGGCGGATGAGCGGTTCGCGCGAATCTGATCCCTGGGCGTAGCCCTGATCCGTTACGCCATCCGCGATCATGCCACCTTGTGGCAAGGACATCATCAGGTTCATGTTACTTTACGATCGCGATCAGCGGAGCGGCCAATGCCGGCGCAAGGGATACGAAGTCGCGGAACAGGCGGCGCTGGGGTGAATCGCCGACCACGATCACGTCGTTGGCATAGATGGCGGGATCATCATATGCGCCGCGCCGGATGGCGTCGATATCATACAAACCAGCCATCTTGCGACCATCGACTGTCCGCAGGATGACGACGTCTTTCGGACGGGCGAATTCGGACAAACCCTTGGCCGATGCGATCGCCCGTAGAAGCGTCATCTGATTGGTGACGGGATAGAGGCCTGGTTCGATCACTTGGCCATCGATGGTCACGACCTGACTGACGGAACTCTTGATGTTCACGGTCACTTCGGGATTGCGGACATAGCGGCCGCGCAACGTCGCCTCGATCGCCTTCGCCAACTCCCCTGCCGTGCGCCCGCGCGCGTCGATCGTGCCGGCGAGTGGCATGGAGATTCTACCGCTGGCATCGACCTGCATCTCGCGGCTGAGCTCGGGGACGTTGAAGACGTCGACCTGGATGGTGTCGAGCGGTCCGATCAGCGCGGGCCTGTCCGCAACGGTCAGGTCCTGCCGGTTGGGCGGGGGCAGCGCGGCGCTGTCGCTCACCACGGTCAGCCGTGCCGACGATTCCGGTGGAGGGGGCGTCGCACAGGCGGACAGAGCGAGCGCCCCAAGCAATACGATCAGATTCTTATGCATGCACTCGACAGACTTCCCGACAGGGTAGCAACCAGCTTAATTAGTCGCCGCTTTCGCGTAAAGCTGGTCCACCTGCGCCGTTGAGCCATAGGGCCGCAACGACTGTAATGAACATGATGATGGGTGTGCGTATAGGGTAATCCGTGACACTCGCAATGAGGATCAGGAGCAACATGGCCGATCCGAGCCTGGCCAATGTGGTCGGCATGCCCGGAGTGCCACGCCAAGCCCTTACGCTTCTCGCCAGCCACCAGGCCAAACCGGTGCATAGCAGGATCAGCCCCGGCAACCCTGCGTCGAGCACCAGTTCGAGAAGGTCGTTATGCGCATGATTGAAATAGCTCGGTTTGAGCAGCGCCAGCGGCTCATGCAAGCGGAAGATCGGATCGAACCCGCCCAGGCCCGAGCCGACGGGAAAATATTCGCGGATCATCGACAGCACCACGGGCATGCCCCGCAGGCGTATGTCCTGGTCCACTCCCTCGGATAGGACACGGTTAACCGATACGGCACGGTTAGCGGCGATGCTTATCAGGATTAGGCAGGCGATCGCTCCGACCAGCCCCACTACCAAGGCAACGGGAACCCAGCGTGGATAGCCCCGCAGGATCTGCCGCAGGTGCCTGCCCACGATCAACAAGGCGAGAGCGAAAGCCAAGCCGCCCAGAACCAGACCCGCCCGGGATCCGCTGGCCAGGATGATCAAAGCGAACACCAGCATCAGCCCGAAGGCGACAGCCACGCGCCAGCTCGGCTTGCGGCTCGCGCCAAATGCCCAGACGGGCGCCACCAGGCAACCCAACGCCATGAGCAGCGCGAAATGATTGCGGTTGGCGAACGGACCGCTGACATCTCCGGTCGTTCGATTGACCAGGGGGCTGCCAAGGTTGAACCCGGTGAACTGCAATACACCCAGCGCCAGGGACGATACCATGATTGTCATCAGGAGCGCGGGCAGGTGCCTGCGCTCCTGTTCGCCAAGATTGGTGGCGAGCAGGAGCCCCACGATCGGGACGATCAGCGACGAGGCGGCGTTCACCGTTGCGCCGGGCACGATCGACAGAGGACGCCAGGGCTGGCTGATGCCACTGGCCACCGCGGCCTGTATGAAGGGCGTGCGGCCCGGCAAGGCTTGCCACAAAGCCGGGGGCAAAGGGATCAACTGTATCAGGGGGACCAGGATTATGGCGGCGAGCCCCAGCCACAGCCAGCGATATTCCCTCCAGGCGGGCCATCGTCCTGCCAGGATCGTAATGATCAACATGGCCCAGGCCGTGAAGCGCACAACGATCTGGCCCGCGACATCGGCGCGTGATGCGCCTCCTGCGAACCAGAGGATCAGCAGGTAGACGCATAAGAGAATGAAGGCCTGGCTGGGCCGGAAGCGCAACGCCGGGCGGCGATGGGCCGAGCGGCGATCAATGGTCATAGGGCGCCTTTGTTTGAAATGGCTGGCAGAGGATTGCGTCTGTTCCTATGCGGCTGACTTGGCCACGTCCAGCACCCTCCTTGCCAGATGGCGTTTCCCGTATCCGCCAGCCCATCGCCTTCCTGTACGCCCAGGCTATAGGGACGGGATAGATGGCCGGCATGCCTTGGGGTGCCGGTGGTCGGGAAATTTATGCGGCGCAGCACCGGCATGTTTCATTGTCGCGTCAGAATAAAGGAACGATATAGCGATGGCACGGAAGGTACTTGTGACGGGGTCGGCGGGCTTTGTCGGTTTTCATGTCGCCAGCCGGCTTCTTCAGCACGGCGATCACGTCCTGGGCGTTGACAATTTTTCCGACTATTACGATCCCTCCTTGAAGGAAGAGCGTAACAATTTTCTGTCTAATTATTCGAATTTTTCCGTATCTCGCACTTCTATTGCCGACAAGGAAGCGCTGACGGATGTATGGGAAAAGTTTCAGCCTGACGTGATCATCCATCTCGCCGCTCAGGCGGGGGTGCGTTACTCGATCGATCATCCCGAGGCGTACGTCGACACCAACCTTGTCGGCACCTTCAATATTCTGGAACTTGCGCGCCGTACCAAGCCGCGGCATCTGCTCGCGGCGTCGACCAGTTCGGTCTATGGTGCGAACAAGGACATGCCGTTCCGTGAAACAGAACGTTGCGCCACGCCCCTCACATTTTACGCCGCCACCAAGATGGCAACAGAGATGATGGGGCACAGCTACGCCAACCTGTTCGGCATACCCATGACCTTCTTTCGCTTTTTCACCGTATATGGCCCCTGGGGACGGCCTGACATGGCCTTGTTCAAATTCACCAAGGCGATCCAGGAAAACAGGGCCATGGACGTCTACAACCATGGCGAGATGGTACGCGACTTCACCTATGTCGAGGACCTTGCAGAGGCCGTCGTCCGGCTGATCGATGCCGTGCCGGGCAACACGCCAGTCGAAGGCGACAGCCTGTCACCGGTCGCACCGTTCCGCGTCGTCAACATCGGCCAGGGCGAGCCGGTCAAGCTGATGCAATATATCGAGGAGATCGAGCGCGCCCTGGGCAAGAAGGCGATCAAGAACATGCTGCCGATGCAGCCTGGTGACGTACCGGCGACCGAAGCCTCGTCCAAGCTGCTTGAGCTGTTGACGGGTTATGCACCCTCGACGCCGGTTTCGGTCGGGGTGCCGGCCTTTGTGTCCTGGTATCAGGAGCATTACGCCCGATGAGGCCGGTGTCGCCATCCGGCGAGCCGATTGCGATGTTCGTTGGCGCGCATGCGGAATATATGTTCCGTTTTCGCCTGCCGGTCATGCGCCGGCTGGAACGGCGCGGCTATCGGATCGTGGTGGTGGCAACACCGCTTCCGGGATTCGCGCTCGATGCATTCGACCACGAAGGGATCACGTTCATTCCGTGGTCCCTCCAGCCCGCCGGGCTCAATCCGCTGGTCGACGTCGTCCATATTCGCGCGTTGTGGAAGACGATAAGGCAGTGGCAGCCGGATCTGCTGTTCGTCCACACCATCAAGCCCGTCATCTATGCTTTGCCATTGGCGAAATGGGCCGGTGTGCGACGGCGTGTCTGCATGATCCCCGGTCTGGGCTTCGCCTTTATCGGGGGCGGTGGATTTCGACGCAAACTGGTGCGGCTTTTTGCAAGGACCAGTTATCGGTTCGCCCTGGCCTGCGCCGATTTGGTACTGCTCCAAAATCCGGATGATCGGGACACGCTGTATCGAGAGAGGGCGATCCCGCAAGGTACGCCCACGGCCCTGGTCAACGGCTCGGGCGTCGACATGGCGCGTTTCCCCGTAACGCCCGTGCCGGACGGCAGCCCCGTGTTCCTGATGGTTGCCCGTTTGTTGCGCGACAAGGGCGTGCTGGAATTCGTTGCCGCGGCCCGCATGGTGAAGGCGGCCGTCCCCGATGCCCGCTTTGTTCTTGTCGGTGGCACTGACTATAATCATGCCTCGATCACCAAGGCGGACGTGGCCCGTTGGAAGGACGAGGACATCGTCGAGGTTCGCGGCCATATCGCCAACCCGGTCGCCGAGTTTGCGGCCTGCCATGTTTTTGTGCTGCCCTCCTATCGCGAGGGAACGCCACGGACCAATTTGGAGGCCATGGCGGTGGGGCGAGCCATCGTGACCACGGACACCGCCGGTTGCCGGGACACGGTGACGCATGGCGAGAATGGCCTGCTCGTCCCTGTCGGCAATGCCGATGCGCTGGCCGAGGCGATGCTGGAACTGGCGCGTGATCCGGATCGGGTGCGGGCGATGGGGGCCGCTGGACATGCGCGCTGTATAAGGCTCTACGAATTGGGCGTCGTCACAGACGCGACGACATCCCTGATTCTGGGTGACGTCAATCACACCTTCGATCCGCTTGAAGCCGGAAGGCGACTCCGCTAGCCGCAAGCTTCTGTGGGGCATGCGCATCATTACCCTACCCAGGACAAGGGTTAATATGAATAACATCAGCAGTTCGGCCGGCACCGACCTTCTCAATCGAATGGCCGCAAACGAAGCAGTGGTCGGCATCGTAGGTCTGGGATATGTTGGTCTGCCGCTTGCTGTGGCATTCGGCCAGGCCGGGCGGCGGGTCATGGGTTTCGATCTGGATGCGCAAAAGGTGGATGCGCTGAACGCCGGGCAGAGTTATATCAAGCATATCGATGCAACAGTGGTCGATACATTGGCTTCGGGCGGTTTGCTGAACTGCACGGCCGACATGACCCGCCTGAATGAGCCCGATATCCTGCTGATCTGCGTTCCGACCCCGCTGACCAGGCATCTGGAACCCGATCTCAGTTACGTCATCTCGACCACCGAGCTGATTGCAAAGCGTCTGCGCCCAGGGCAACTGGTGGTACTGGAATCGACTACTTTCCCCGGGACGACCGCAGAGGTGATGAAACCTCTCCTGGAGGCAGGCGGGTTGCGGCAGGGTCAGGATTTCTTCCTGGCCTATTCGCCCGAACGCGAAGATCCGGGCAACCCGCAATTCTCCACCACCGCCATTCCCAAAGTGGTGGGCGCGGACGACTCCTTGTCCCGCGACATCGCGCTGGCAGCCTATCGACCGATCGTGCAGACCGTGCCCGTGTCGAGCGCGGCCACGGCGGAAGCGGTGAAGATCACCGAGAACGTCTTTCGGGCGGTGAACATCGCGCTGGTCAACGAGCTCAAGGTCGTCTTCGATGCGATGGGCATCAATGTCTGGGACGTGATCGAAGCGGCCAAGACCAAGCCTTTTGGCTTTATGCCTTTCTATCCAGGCCCAGGTCTGGGCGGGCACTGCATCCCGATCGACCCTTTCTACCTGACCTGGAAAGCCCGCGAGTATAATCAGCATACGCGCTTCATCGAACTTGCAGGACAGATCAATTCGGCAATGCCCGTCCATGTCGTGCGTGTCCTGGCGGAAGCGTTGGACCGCACCAGCGGCAAAGGGCTCAACGGGTCGCGCATCCTTGTCCTTGGTCTTGCCTACAAGAAGAACGTCGAGGACATCCGTGAAAGCCCGTCGCTGCGCTTGATGGAATTGATCGAGGAACGCGGCGCAACGGCGGAGTTCCACGATCCCCATGTCGCGCAGGTCGACAACACACGCGAGCATCCTACTCTCAATGGCCGATCCGGGGTGGATTGGAATCTTGATGCCATTGCCGATTATGATGCCGTGTTGATTGCGACCGACCATGACGGGGTGGATTATCAAGGGCTTGCCGAAAGGGCTCGGCTGATTGTGGATACGCGCAATGCGTGCGCCCGGCACGGTGCGCGGTTGGACCGCGTTGTTCCCGCCTGATGTTTTCGATCGACTTCCTTGACGCCATCCGCTCTGCGGAACTGGAGGCTGTTCTCCCCGAACTGCGCCGCGACATGCGCCTGCTGGAGTTCGGTGCGGGTACCGGGATACAGGCACGATCATTGCGTGACAGCGGATATGACGTCACCGCGATCGATCTGGCGAGTTCTGGTTATGCGGATGCCCGCGTTTATCCGATCATCGATTATGATGGCCGCCACATTCCCCTGGAGGACAAGTCGATCGACCTGATCTTCTCGTCCAACGTCCTGGAGCATGTCGAGGACTTTCCACAGATTGCTCGGGAGTTTCACCGGATCACGCAATCTGGGGGTTATGGTGTCCATCTGATGCCGTCGGCGGGATGGCGAGCCTGGACGTTGCTGGCGGGCTTGCCGAATGCGCTGGTCGCCAGCGCCGCGCTGGCCCGCCACGCGGTGCAGCCACGCCAGGGCGAAAGCCGCTCGCAATCCGTCATGCGCGATGCCAAGATCGCCGTGACTAGCGTATTGCCGCTAGGCCATGGCACCGCGATCGAGGCGTTTTCGGAGCTGTACACATTTTCGGCCCATGCCTGGCGCCGGCGCTTCGCACGACATGGCTTCAAGGTCGTGTCCGTCAAACCGATCGGCCTGTTCCACACAGGTCATCAATTGTTCGGCAGGACGTTGTCGATCGCGCGGCGTCGCCAACTGGCATCGACGCTGGGCAGCGCGGCCAACGTCTTTGTGGTCACCCCCGCATGACCAGTTGTCGGGGATGATGCGGCCCCGTCGGCCGCATCTGTCCGGTCGCCCCGACCACGATACCTGCGACGGAGAAGACCAATGGCGGCATCATGGATCCGGGCAGGAACCAGGCAGCGGATTGGTTGAACACCAGATATCCAAGCAGCCAGGCCGCCAGCGCGCCGATGGCCTGTGCGTCCTTGTTGCGATGATCCAGCCGCAACGCAAAAAAGCATGTCCGAGCCAGCATCAGCATCGCAACTATAAAAGGCGTGAAACCAACAAGACCGGCATCGGCCAGCACCTGCGCAAAACTGCTCACGGGTGTTGCCCATAATTCCATGCCGCTGATCATCGCAGCCTGATACGGCGAGCTAAAATAGGTATGCGCATTGAAGCCGGAGCCAAATAAAGGGTGATCGGCGAACACCTCCAGCGTGAACTGAATCGTGCGGACCCGGTCATTGTCGGTCAAACTGACACCGCTAAACCGGTCCAGGAAGTCGCTGGCCAGGCTTTGCGCGACGAAAGCGGCCAGGACCCCTACGATCAATGACAGCAGGCGAATGGCGTAGGTTCGCGGGGTCAGTGCCGGGGCGATAATGAAATGAATGGCGACCGCCGCTGCGATGACGACGAGAGCGGCTCTGGTCTGGGTCAACAATATGATGACCAGGCACAGGGCCAGTAGTCCCAGCTTTCCTCTTAGCATGAAATAGACCGTCGGAATGGTCGCCAGCCATGCGACCGAGTCACCTAGGAATCCGAAATGTCGCGATCCATAGGCCTCGAAAGGCAGGATACCGGTAAAATCGAGCAGCACGGATGCGGCGCACAGGCCAAGCAACGTGATCATGCTCGCTTCCACGGCCCTCAGGCGGAAATTGTTCGCAGCCCAGAACCGGGCTGCCCAGAACAATATCATCGGCAACAAGGTGAGCAGCAGTTGGCGCCACATCTCATTACCATCGTACCGAATATGCCGTATCAGGGCCAACTCGACCGACAGGGCCGACAATACCGCAAACAGTATCAAGGCTATGCCGATCGGCGGGCTGTTCACGACGGCATGCTTTTGCGGCCCAGCCACAAAAAGCCCGGCGATCGCTGGCAAAGTGAGGATCGCATAGGCCAATGCCTGGACTGATGAATCCAGTCCAGCAAGCGCTGCAATCGAATTGACGATGACTGCGTAATTAAGCGCAAAGATCATGGCCCATTCCGCGCCATGAAAACCCATCAACGGCGCCGCTCGCCTGTTTTCCACCATGGCATTCATTGCCGGATCGTCAGTCGCCACGTCATTCGCCCGTTTTGGATAAGGACAGCGACCCGTGCGCCGTCAACGCGAGGCATGGCGGCTCGCCACCGCGGCGTAAAGCCGTTCGTGAGCCATGCTCGTTGCAGCGATCGAATAATGGCTGCGGGCATGAAGGTACAGACGCTGTCCCATGCCCAATGCGCTGGTTGCATCGCCTGCGATCTTTCGCAACGCATCAGCAAAACCGGAAGGATCGGCCATAATCCCGCGGCCGTCGCCCAATATGTCGGGTACGGAGCCGACCGGGGTCGCCACCACGGGCATGGCCTGTGCCGCGGCTTCCAATAGCGCCATCGGCATGCCTTCGTATCTGGAGTGCATCACGAACACGTCCGACATGGCCAAAACATGTGCAACATCGGATCGCAGCCCATGGAACGTGACGCGATCCTTGATTTCCAGCGCCGTGGCCAGCGCTTGCGCCTCCTCCAGCAGGGGCCCCGCGCCAAGGATGTCGAGCGTCGCCCCTGCCAAGTCTGCTGCGGCAAAACTGCGCAACAGCCCAAGGGGGTCTTTCTGATCGGCAAGACGGCCGACGGCGACGAAGCGGATCGGGCCACCGGGTGCCCATAGGCGGCGCACTACGGGGTGGGGCGGGATAGGGACACCGTTGGCGATCACCTCGACATGACGGGCGTTGAGCTCGGGATGCTGGTCGGGCGAGAAAATGATGTCTGCGGCGCGACGATAGCGCAGGATACGCGTGATCGCCGAACGCAATGGCGAATAGCTGCCCAGATGGCTTGTGAAAACGATGGCGGGCCGCGGTCCCGTCAGACCCAGCTGTGCCAGCACCACGGCAACCAGCGCATGGAACATATGCGCATGGATCACATCGGGCGCGGCGCGGCGGAGATATCGGCGCAGATCGCGCAAGGCCCGGAATCTGTTTGCAGCCAGATCGAATATCTCCACGGGGACATCCCGGTGTCCGTAGACTTCGAGACCCTTCGTATCACGACTGATCGAAACCAGTTTCGTGTCGACATGGTCGGGGCGAAAGGCCGCCTGCATGTCGAGCAGCAGGCGTTCCGCACCCCCTGCGCCAAGACCGGTGATGACCTGAACGACCTTGAGAGGCTTCGTCATTGGGCCTTCGCCGATACCAGCGCCGTCATGACGTCGGAAACACGTTGCGCCTTTCTGGTCCAGCTATGCCCGGATGCGCGCAGGCGATTGTTGGCCCCCATCGCCTGACGGCGCCGTTCATCGCGCAACAGATCATCGATGCCTGCAATGATCTCGCCTATATCCCAGCTGCTTGTGATCCTGCCGTTGACGCCGTCCTCGACAAGCCAGCGATAATCATTGGACGGCGTCAGCAGTACCGGTAGCCCCACCGCCATGGCTTCCAATGCGGCCGTGGGGGTGCCCTCCTTTGACGATGTGGACAGGAACAACCGAGAGTGCCGCAATGCAGCGATGACGCCGGACCGCGGCAGGCGGCCCGGCATGTCGACATTGGTCAGCCGCTCACGCGCGATCCGCTCGCGCAAGGGAGCCGCAAGCGGTCCATCGCCCAGCAGGCCAAATCGCAGATCCGGTCGCTGCGCTGCGCAATCCAGAACAAGTCCCGGCATCTTTACATCGAACAGGTTTGCTACGGTGATCACGTCATACCGGATGCCCGTCAGTCCCTGTTCTGCCAGGAAGGAATCATGCGGTGCGCTGGGAAGGTGCTGTACGTCTCGCCCAAGCACGGCCTGCAAGGCCGATTGCTCGGCCTTGCCAGTCGCAAAGATCGCACCATAGTCCTTCAGCACCAGCGAATACAGGCGCCTGGATGCTGACAATGCCGCATGGATGGAGGCGACATATCCCGCCGCACCGATTGCCCGGCCGAGCATGCGCCCCAACAGAAAGTCACTCCAATCGCCATGGACATGCAGAATGGTGGGTAGGCTGCTGCGCAACTGTCCCGAACGCATCAGCGCTCCGCCGTAGAACATGATGTTGCGCAAGGTTGCAGGACGTATGCCAAGGAGATCGCGGCTGCCATATAAACGCAATGCCGGACCGTCGGCTTCGCCGACATTGAACACGTTGACGACCTCGATCCCCTGCTGCCGTTGCTCGGCGGACAGGCGTGCGATGTGCTCTTCCATCCCACCGGGTTCTGGCGGCAGCCGAAAGTAGATCCGTACGACGCGAAACGATGCGGCCGTCATGCCCGTGCGGTATCCGCGATCAGGGCGCGATACCGCCCGAAGACCTGATCGGCTTCGAATTCCTGTTCGACACGCGCCATTCCGGCCCGGCCCATCATCTCGCGAAGGGCCTGATCGCCGAACAAGGTCGTCAATCTATGGGGCAGTTCGGCTGCCGGATCGCGTCCCAGTACGAAACCCTCTACACCGTGCGTCACGACATCCGAACAATATCCGGCGTCGGTGGTGACGATCGGCAACCCCACGGCCATGGCTTCCATGATCGCACGCGGGGTTCCCTCCATGGAAGAGAACTGGACGAGCATGTCGGCGCGCGGAAGTATGTCCGCCAGCTCGCCATGCGACACCGATCCGAAAAAGCGGACGGAGTTCTGCGCGCCGGCTGCGGCGACCAGCGCTTCGCAAGCTGCGCGCTGAGGTCCATCGCCGATGATCCAGCTTTCCGCATCCAATCCACTATCGAACATGGCGGACAGATAGCGCAGCTGCCCCTTGCGCTCGGTAATGCTGCCCACCAGCACGATCCTGGGCCGGCCTTCGATCTTCCAGTCCCGCCGACGCTGCGTGAAACGGTCCAGATCCACCCGGGGCGGAAGCACCACGACCTTGTCCGCAAGCCCGGAGCCATAGAAGGCCAGCAGGTCGCGTCGCATCCCCGCGCTCAGAACGCGGATGCGCGTCGCGCCGGGTAATGTCCGCCGGCTCAGTCGCTGCAACGTCCCCCACCGCGATCCGGGACGAGCGGGTTGCATATAGGTCGCCATGTGCATCTCCAGCAGGGTGCGAGCACCCGTCCTGCGCCTGATCCACTGGGCCGCGAGCCCCCCCAGGACAGGGCATTGCGACACCACCACATCCGGTTGGACGCTCTGTGCCACGGCAAGGGCGCGGAACTGGGTGAACAGGAACTCGATTTCCCGCGGGGTTCGGCTCGGCATCAGCAGGACGGTGAGATTACCCTCCTCTATCCGTGCCCAGGAATTACGGATCGACCGGCCTATGACCGTATAACGGCCAAAGCCGCTGGCCAACCGGCGCCAGATATCGAACGTGGCGTGGTGTCGGTCTTCGGGATCGTAACGACCGGCCCCCAGATGGAGAACGCCAAGCGCTCTCGGGGTTCCGGCGGGAGTCACGTCAACATGTCCTCTAGGACATGGTTGTACATGTCCGCCACGGCCTGGGTCGAGTAACGTTGCACATGCTGCTGGTTCTCTTCACCCACCTGGCGTCTGAGGTCGGCATCGCGCAGCAACGTCCTGAGCGCATCGCCGAACCCATCCACGTCATCGCGAGACACCACGAAGCGCGACTGCAGCGCGCCCACCACGTCACGGGTTCCGCCGGCGTCCGTGGACACGGCGGGAAGTGCCGCAGCCATGGCCTCCATTAGCGCGCGAGGCATGCCCTCGCGATAGCTTGGCATGATGAACAGATCCGCCTCTGCGTAATGGTTTGGCAGGACGGTATTGGGGAGTGCGCCCAACAAGCGGACATGCACCTGCGGCGATGCAGCGCGCACGATATGCTCGACCTCTTTGCGCTCGGGACCATCGCCGACCAGATCGAACGCGATGGGAATCCCTCCAGCCGCTACTTCGTTCATCACGTCGATGATCGCAGGCAGATATTTGACGGCATTTTTGGAAGGAGAAAAACTGTGCACGAACAACACCTTGAGCGGCTTATCCGAACGACTGTCGTGATTTCCGGGTGTGAAGCGCCGCGTGTCAATATCGTTATACAGCAGCCGCAGTCGTGATCGTGCCACCCCGTAATATTGGTGATAATAATCGACCATCGTCTCCGGGCCGGTCACGAAGCGGTCGACATGACGGGAAACGATACGCATCAGACTGCCATAAATCCGCCGGTTGACCGAGACATTGTCTTTGTCGAGGTCGAAATTGGCGCTGCTCTGCCAATATACGGTCTTGATCCCCAGAAATTTGCCGAGTGCGATCGTCATTACCGTCGGCGGCAAGGAAATCCTGACGAACACCAACCTGACACCTGCCATACGCGCTGCGATCAGTTGCTGCACGAGACGAAGTTGACGGCCCAGAAAACCACGTTCGGACAGGTATCTTACCTGCCATCCAAATACGGTTTGGCGCCCTTTTCCACCCTTTTCGCTCAGGATGGTAATATCCCATCCGTGCCTGTCTCTTAATGTGTCAAGAAGATTGAATACATGAACGAAGTGCTGACTGTCTGTTTCATGAACATAGTTCAGAATATAAACCAGTTTCTTCGTCACATGCCTGCTCGTCTGGTTGCTCCTGTCCAAGGGGTCGCCTTTGAAACCCGATGATCTCGCCAGGATCGTTTTCAAGCGCGACGCCTACACCGTCGCACGGGATAAACCAATACACGTTTGACCTTGCCGCCCCGCACGGCCATGCCGATGGGAAGGCGATATGGTTGCAGGAACGGCCCCCCATGTGTGGAATTGCAGGAATTTGGGCGGGTGGTCCGCTGACGAACGGTACGCCAGCGCAGTTTGCTGTGCGCATGGAACAGGCCATCCGGCATCGTGGTCCTGACGGGTCGGGGGTATGGAGCGACGATGAGATCGGCATCGCCCTGTCGCATCGACGACTGGCGATCATTGACCTGAGCGAGGCAGGAGCCCAGCCGATGACCAGTCGCTCAGGGCGCTATGTCATCAGTTATAACGGCGAAATCTACAATTTTCGCGAACTCCGCAAGACCCTGGTCGCATCGGGGTGGCCCGATCAATGGCGCGGGACGTCGGATACCGAGGTGCTGCTGGCGGCCATCGAGTTCTGGGGATTGGAAGACACCCTCCCGCGACTGGACGGGATGTTCGCGATCGCCTTGTGGGACCGACACGAGCGTCGATTGAGACTGGCGCGCGATCGGTTCGGTGAAAAGCCGCTTTATTATGGCTTTGCCGGCCGATCCCTGCTGTTCGGATCGGAGCTTGCTGCCCTGGCGGCCGGGACGCCGGACGGGCTTGGCGCGTTGGACCCTCGGGCCATCCACGAACTGACGCATAGCTTTTGCATTCCCGCCCCGCTTTCGATCTACCGCAACATCGCCAAGCTTCCGCCCGCCACCAGCATCACGATCGGCCTGGAAGACGTCCGGGCACGAACGCTCCCCCTCCCAAGGCCGTACTGGTCCGCCCGGGACACCGCCCTGACAGCGGCAACAACCCCCTTTACCGGTTCGCCTGAAGAGGCCAACGCGCATCTTCTGGACCTTCTGGAGTCTTCCATTCGTCTGCGTATGGTCGCCGACGTCCCTGTAGGCGCCATGCTGTCGAGCGGCATCGACAGTTCGGTAATCTGCGCGCTGGCACAACATGCCACCTCGACCCCGCTGCGCACTTTCACCGTCGGCACCGACGATCCCGCCTTCGACGAAACCTCTTCGGCGGCCTCCATCGCCCGCGCGTTGGGAACCGAACACACGACCATCCATATCGGTGCCGACGAAGCGCTGCATGCGGTTCCCGACATGGCGCAGACCTATGACGAACCCTTTGCGGATTCCAGCCAGATCCTGACCACGTTACTGGCCCGCGCATTGCGGCGCGAGGTAACGGTTGCCCTGTCGGGCGACGGGGGCGACGAACTGTTCGGAGGCTATGTCCGCTACGTCAGCGCGCCCAAACTATGGGGGCGGCTTTCCGCCTTGCCACTGCCTGTACGCCAAGCCGTAGCCGGCGTCGTGCGGGGATTGGGACAGGAAAGACTGGCCGCCTCGTTTGCTCGCCTCACCGGTGTACGCGGCGAGGGGGCAGGGCGGATCAACAAGGCTCTGGGCCTTTTGGATAGTGTCGGCGAGGCCGATCTCTATGCGCGCCTGCTCGACGTCTGGCCCTCCCGGATGCGCGGGACCGGCAATGTCGCCCCCCTCCCGCATATGGACGCCATGTCTTTTGCCCGCCGTATGATGTTGGCAGATACGGTCGGCTATCTACCCTCCGACGTATTGGTCAAGGTGGACCGGGCCGCGATGGCGACCGCACTCGAAACCCGGGTCCCGTTCCTGTCGCCAGACCTGTTCGCCTTTGCCTGGTCGCTGCCGGATGGCTTCCTGATAAAAGGCAACAAGGGCAAGCAGCCGCTACGGCGAGTTGCCGAACGATATATCCCTCCGGCGCTGCTCGACCGCCCCAAAGGCGGGTTTGCCGCACCGATAGGCACATGGCTGCGCGGCCCCTTGCGTGATTGGGCAGAGGACCTGCTCTGCGACGAGCAGGTATCGGGTCATGGCGTGCTTGATGCCACGATCATCCAAAAGAGCTGGAGCCGCCATATTGCCGGCAAGAGCGACGAGTCCGCCCGCCTGTGGCCGATCCTGATGTTCGAGGCCTGGCGCCGGGCCCAAACCGGGATATCACCGGCCCGGACGGCCGATATAGAATTGGCCCCCCTGTCGCCTGCATGATCCATCATTCGATTGCCGCATCATGAACCTGATCGCACTATTGCGCCGTAATGTCGGCTTTGCCGTCGCGACGTCCGGGCTGCAGATGTTGTCCACATTGGCCACCGTCAGGCTGGCCAGCCCCATCGCCTTTTCCGATCTGACGGTCGATGTTTTCAAGCTTGCAGTCGTGTCGATCATGCTGGAGATCGTGCCCTCGCCGTTCGCCACGATCATGTGGCAGCGGGAGGACGACTATCATCACCACATGGCGACCTTTGCAATCGTCAGTAGCCTTCTGTGTGTCATCGGCTGGCTTGTTATCGCGTCCCTGGGCCTGTTCTCGCATTTCAGTTGGTGGATGGCACCTTATGCCGCCTATCTGGGCATCCAGCGTTATCTGGACATGAAAAGCCAAGCCGAAAACCGGATACCCGATTACTATCGCAGCCTGTGCCTTGCCGCGGTACTGCGACTGGTCCTGACCGTGGCGGGATTGCTGTTCGTGACGGGGGCGGAAAATGATGTTCTGTGGGCCGCCCTGTCGCTCAGCGTGATCGGGTCGGTGGTCGCCTGGGTCTTGATCCGCCCTGGCGATCTGCGCCCCTTTGCCAGGCGGGGACATCGCGTCTCGATCCGGCATCTCTTCGATGCGCGGCAGTCCTATTATTCCTACTACCTGAACACCGCGCTGAAACGCCTGCGGGACTCCTTGTTGCCGGTGGCATCGTCCTTCGTGGTCACGGACAAGATCGAACTCGCCCGCTATCTTTTGTCGATGCGGGCGGTCGAGTTCGCGATGGGACAGTTGCGTATCGTGGAAGCCTTGCTGGCCAACCTGGCCAATCGTGCCGCAGTCCAGCAGGGACGGACGGCGCAACTGCTGATGCTTGCCATGGTCGGACAGCTTGCTACCTTCTGCGTCAGTGTGTTTTTGGCGGGGCAGGCGGGATTGAACCTCCAGACGCTTGTGTTGAGCGCGATCGCCAGTTTCATCGTCTATCCCTATATTTTTGAAATCGGTTCCCGCTCCGATGCTTATGCCGAAGACGCGCCATTGCGGGTCAGCATATCCTTTGCCACCTTTGCTGTCATGTTGGCCCTGGGGCTGTTTGTACTGCAACGACTGGACTTGCTGGTTGCGCCGGGCCTTGTCGCATGTCCATTGATGGCCCAGAGTGCGGCCAGCCTGACCTATCTCGTCACTCGGCGCCTTGTTCGCGGCCGTCGGGCGGCTACCCGTTACGCGCTATGACCATATATCCTACCCGCCGCCAAGCGTTGACGGCACTGGCGTTCATGCCCTTGGCTCTCGACATGGCAATGCAGGAGGCAACGGGCCAGGCCCTGGCCCCGAGCATTCTCGATTATATTCCCGCCGCCCTTCACAAGACGATCCGCGATGGGACAATCACCGTCGATCTTGGCCGTTTCTACGATGCTGCTTTCGCAGCCCATCCCATGGTCCTGTTTCCGGGGGGGACCTATACCCATGCCAGCTATACGATCCCTGCCGGCCGCACCATCCTGACCCATGGCACTGCAAGCATATTTCGCCAGTTGCCCAGCGCCTCAACGCTGGACTCCCTGTTCGTTATTTCGGGAAGCGACATCCGCATCGATGGATGTGTTCTACAAGGCTTGATCGCCTTGTTTGACCCCAAGGATACGCAAAAGGGGGGGAACTCGGAATTCAACCACGGCATTGCGATCCGAGCCACGTCGGACGGCCCACCCGTCCATGGCATCGTTATCGGCGATGTCGTGGGTCGTGATATCCGTGGGGACATCATCGCCATCACCTGCCTGACCCGCGGGCAACTGACCGACATCACGATCGGTCATGTGTTCGGCGAAAACATATTGCGCAACGGCGTGTCTATCGTCGGCGGACGGCATATCTCCATCGCAAGCATCGACGGCTCCGCTTTTGGTTATGCCGTGTTCGACATCGAACCCGAAGGGGCCTATGCCGAGCCTGTCAGCGACGTCCATGTCGGCAGGGTCCGTGGGGCGGTGGCCCAGATCGCCGCTACACCCGATACGCGGATCGATCGGGTAACGATCGACCAGCTCGATACGGACCCGAGTTTTGCGACCACATCGCACCCCCCCTATCGAGATAGGCGAGGAGAGTTGATGCTCGACACCAAAACGGGCCTGCGCCTGCGCAATGCGACTGCTATCCGGATCGGCCGGCACCATGCCCGCGGCCATGCCGCTCACGCCATCGGTTACCAAGGCGATCCTACATCCAGGGTTTCTGATCCTTCATTGGAAATCGGAGCCGTGGATTATGCGGATATCGGGCGTGGCGAGCGGGTCTATCAGGCTCTGATCGTAGGCACCTCCCTCCACACGATCGCAATCGCCGGTGGCAGCGTCAGCATGGCGACCGACAGCCAGCGGTTGATTCTCGGCAATCCCGACAGCACCCATTGCCGCATCACGGGTGTCCAAAGCGACGGCATGATCGTCGCTTACGCCACCGCCAGCACCTTGTCCGACCTTCATGTGGCCGCGTCATCAGCGCGCGGCTTTGCCATGGGGCTGAGCAATAGCGTCATTGCAGACTGTGACATCCAGGCAGGATATCTCGGCTACAATCTGACTGGTTGCGATATCCGTCATTGCCGCTTCACTCTGGCAAAGGGTGGGCGGGGCACCTTGCTCGGTCGTCAAGACGGCACCGCGCTTACCTCCACCACGATATTGTAATGACGGTTCAGCGTTTCGCAAACGTTCTTCCAAACCTATAGGTCTCACCCGGCCTCGGTGCCATGCGGTCATTTCAGGAGAATTCGGTTTGCCCAAGCTACTCATGATCGAGTTGAACGAAGTCAATTTCGATTTCGTTCGCGCCTATGGCAAGCAGGGCAAGCTACCCCGCCTGAACGCCTTGATCCAGCGGCATGGTCTGACTGAAACAACCTCTGAAGACCGATACGAGAGGCTTGAGCCGTGGATTCAATGGGTCACTGCTCATACCGGCCTGACCTATGAACAGCACAAGGTCTTCCGCTTGGGAGACATCGCTGCCCGTACCGAGATCGACCAGGCTTGGGAAATCCTCGAACGGGCCGGGTACAAGGTGGGCGCGGTCAGTCCAATGAATGCCCATAACGCCTGCGTCGATCCCGCCTTCTTCATACCCGACCCCTGGACCCGTACCGGTGTATCCGGCCCGCCCATGCTCTCCAATATCTATGAGGCCGTCGCCCAGATCGTCGGCGACAATGCTGCAGGCCGGCTCGATCCCAAATCGCTGCTGTGGCTGGCTGGCGGGCTGATGCGCTTCGCTCGCCCTCGCAACTACCGCCGTTATGCGGCACTGACCCTGTCGGCACGTCGCAACAGCTGGTCACGGGCGATGTTGCTAGACCTGTTTCTAGCAGACCTTTTCATCACCCTGTCCCAAAAGAGCGATGTCGATTTCGCTACGCTCTTTTTGAATTCTGCAGCGCATATCCAGCATCACTATATGTTCAATGCGTCAGTTTATACTGGACACCATGTCAATCCTGACTGGTATATCGATAGAAAAAGCGATCCCATCTACGCGGTTTACGAATTGTATGACCATATCATAGGCCAGATACAGGATGCATTGCCGTCTTATCGACTAATGATCGCAACCGGTCTCCATCAAGATCCTGATGAGAATGGCGCTTTCTACTGGCGGTTGCGTGACCATGAGGCATTTTTGACGGAAATAGCTGCGCCATTTGACCATGTAGAACCACGGATGTCCCGCGACTTCGTGGTTTTCTGTGAAGATGCCGAGAAAGCCCGTGTGACCGGGCAACTACTCAAGGAAGCAGTTGCTGATGATGGCACCGCTTTATTCGACGTCGATAATCGTGGAACCAGCTTGTTTGTCGAATTCGTCTATCCCCAGGATATCAATGCCTCTCTCGGTTACACAATCGCAGATCGACGTTATCAGGGTTTACGGAACAAAGTGGCATTCGTCGCAATCAAGAACGGGTATCACAACGGCATTGGCTATCTCATCGATACGCAAGCCAACCAGAACGAATGCCACAAGAGCATACCTTTGACCGAGATATATCAGCGCACCATCAAAGCGGCATACACCTCATGACCCGACACGATGCATGGTTTGACATGTTTTCCCTGCAACTCTGCAGGTTCAGAGACCATGACTTTGTCCTCACAACAGAAGGATATCGGACATACATGATCGGGCGCAAAATCGGTGCCGGGCGAAGTCACGCACCAAAGATACAGCAAAAAGTTTAACATAACCATTATTATCGAATGCCTTCGACTATTAGGGCTGAGACTTAATCAGAGCCAGAATGCGATCGCGGTTGCGATGGTGACGCCTGAGGAAATTGTCGGCAAGCTTGTCGTAGCGGGTTGCTACGCGGCGAAAATCTTTCAGGCGGCAGAAGGCGTTTTCGATCAGGTGGCGGCCGCGGTAGCGATCCTTGTCGTAGCGGATGGTGCGTTTGCGGTTTCGCCGTCCGGGATTGACGGGAACGGCTCCGACGTCACGTAGCGAACGGCGCAGTCGGTCGGCATCATAGCCTTTTGCCAGCGAGGAGGTAACGCATTCGGCCCGCCCGTTCGAGAAGCGCAGGCGTTGCCTTCACGTCGCTGATATTGCCGGCTGTCAGCATCAAGGCATGGGGGCGGCCGATGACATCGGTGAGCGCGTGGACCTTGGTCGTCCATCCGCCATGTGAGCGACCGATCGCCTGGATCTGGCGCCCCCTTTTCCGCCGAAGGCCGCGCGTTGCGCCTTGATGGAGGTGCTGTCGATCGCAGTGCTTTTCGTCACCACGCCAGCATTCACCAGCGCGTCGAGCAACTTGAGCTAGAAGCCACGGTGCGACCAGCGGTTGAACCGGTTGTAGATCGTCGTGGAGGGCCCAGCGACAGCTGACCTTCAGCACATGCACGATCCCGGAGATTACCCGCCGTCGTCCACTCGCCGCGCGTCGGGCTGGTTCTTGGGCAGATGCGGCTCGATCGCCGCCCACGCTTCATCCGACAACCAGAACAGCGCCATGCCTCACTCCTCCTGATCCACCCGCCAGTGAATCAGGAAAACCATCATCCCTCATGATGCTGATTGGGTTTCGACCCTACACAGGCAGCGCGCTCAACGGAGACCAAAGTGCGCCGCCCCACAATGCCGCGCGACGAATTCCCCATGCCCCGGCAGATGCAGCACCGCCGCGCGCGTCACCTCGGCGATCCGGCTTAGCCGCGCCCTTGCCGCGTCCAGCGGTACCCCCAGCGCGATCGGGTCGAAACTCTCGGCCTTCAGGCCCTGTCCGTCCATCACCGCCAGCCAGCTGGTGCGGGTGAACAGCTCGTCGGCTTCGCGGTACACGCGGCCCGTGCGGCGGTAGATGGCGAGGCGTTCGGCGAGACTCTCGGGCACGGCCATCGCGGCCAGGTCGCGCCAATAGGCGGTGTCGCCGCGCGCATTGGCGTGGAAGTGCAGGATCAGGAAGTCGCGGATGCTCTCGAACTCGGCGATCATCAGGCGGTTGTAGCGGCGGATATCGGCACCCTCTAAGGCGCGGGTGGGCAGCATCTCCAGCAGCCTTGCGATCCCGGCCTGGACCAGATGGATGCTGGTCGATTCCAACGGCTCCATGAAGCCGCTCGCCAGGCCGAGCGCGACGCAGTTGCGGACCCAGAAGGCATTCCGCCTGCCGGTCCGGAAGCGCAACAGGCGCGGGTCGGCCAGCGCTTCGCCGTCCAGCCCTTCGAGCAGGGTCGCGACCGCTTCGTCGTCGGAGATATGCGCGCTCGCATAGACATGGCCGTTGCCGATGCGGTGCTGGAGCGGGATGCGCCATTGCCATCCTGCGGCCTTGGCGGTCGACCGGGTATAGGGCGCAGGCGGCCCGGTGACGGCGCTGGGCACCGCGACGGCGCGGTCGTTGGGCAGCCAGTGCCCCCAATCCTCGAACCCCGTCCCCAGCGCCTCGCCCAGCAGCAGCGAGCGAAATCCCGAGCAGTCGATGAACAGGTCGGCCGACAGGCGGGCCCCGTCGGCCAGCGTCACGCCCTCGATAAAGCCGGTTTCGGGGTGCAGGCCGACCTCGACCACCCGCCCCTCGATGCGGGCCACCCCTGCCCCCTCGGCATGGCGGCGCAGGAAGGCGGCATAGAGCGTCGCGTCGAAGTGAAAGGCATAGCCGATCTGGGCGAGCGGCGTGTTGCCTGGCTGGGGGCGGCCGAAGCGCCCGGCCATCGCCGCGGCGGTGCAGATCGAATAGGCGGCGAGCGGCTCGGCCTCGCCCATC
>CAJYHD010000466.1 GCA_913773715.1 uncultured Sphingobium sp. | reverse complement strand
CGCTGCGGCTTTCCGACAGCGCAGGCGAGCATGAAGGCGTTTCGCTTGGACAAGCGGCTTTCGTCACTGTGGAGGCAGCGGCGGGCGGACCGGACCTGCGCATCGATTGGCCCGGTTGCCCTGCCGGGGAAGGGCATGCGCCCATTCGCGTGGCTGACGCAGGACTGGCTATCGAGGCGGCGGCTAGCGGATTTGGCCGCGCGAAAGTTCCGCTGTTGCTGGCACAGGCGGATATCGAGACAGGGCGCGTGCGCGAGGTCGGCGATGTGCAAAGTTCCGCGCTCTCCTACTGGCTGATCGCGCCGCTGCCGCAGTGGCGGCAGAAGAAGGTCAAGGCCTTGGTGGAAGCGCTCACCCGCTAGGCGTCGCTTCCACATGTCCTTGCCTATCACTGTCAAAGCAGAGCGATCAGCGCAGCCAACCAGCCTTTTTCTTCAATGCCGTTCGCCGTTCTTCGGGGCGCACCATAGCCCCGACATTCGAGGCAATCGGCGCGGATACCACCGCCACTAACGAGGCCCTTGACGTCACTCAGCGCCTGCATCGCCCAGATGCGTTGGATCATCGCTTGTCGTCCCAGAAGGTCGCGAGCGTTATCGGACCGACTGTCATCGCGGTCGCGCTGCGCATAGGCTTCGATCCACTCCGCCCACTTGTCGGGCTGCTTCTGAATCCAGTAGGGGCGGGCCTGCGCCGGGTCGATCTTCGCGCGGCGAGCGGCTTCGGCAATGGCGTCGTCCAGTCCACCAAAGCGATCGACGAGGCCGATCTGCCGCGCCGTGCCACCATCCCAGACGCGGCCCTGTGCGATGGCGTCGATCTGCTGCGGCGTCTTGTGGCGCGACTGGGCGACGAGGCCCACAAAGCGACCATAGATGTCCTCGACCCCCATCTGCATGATCTGATCGAATTGCGGACTGGTACCGCCGACGACGTTCGGCTCGCCGGAAAGTGGCGTAGTGCGTACGCCGTCGGTCGTCACGCCCAGCTTGGCGAGTGTCCCCTCAAAGCTGGGGATGATGCCGAACACGCCGATAGATCCGGTGATGGTGCCGGGCTCAGCGAAGATGACGTCGCCTGGCGTCGAAACCCAATAACCGCCGCTGGCCGCGACATTGCCCATGGACACGACGACCGGCATTCCTGCGGCCTTGGCTTGCAGGATGGCGCTGCGGATCTTCTCGGAAGCCATGACAGATCCGCCGGGCGAATCGACACGGACGACCAGCGCCTTCAACTTCTTTTCGTCGAGCGCTTTGAGCAGAAGATCGGAAATCGTGTCGCCCGCCGCTGTACCGGGCCCGCCTTCGCCATCGACGATATCGCCCGCGACCGTCAGAACGCCGATCTGCCCGTCATTGGCCGGGGTTCTGGCTTTCACATAGGTCGCGTAATCTATCTGGGCGAAGTCGCCCGCCTTGTCGCCCGACGCCTCTCCGGCAACCTGCGCCACGCGCGCGCCGAATGCGGTTTCGTCGCCCAGCTTGTCGACAAGGCCCGCACGCAGCGCAGCCTTCGCCATGTCGCCGCCGACCGCGCGGGCGGCCGCCACCGGATCGGTGACATAGGGCGCGATCTTCGCCGCCGGGCGAGCCTTCGTGACATCGTCCTGCCAGTTCTGCCACAAGGCATCGGCAAGCGCCTGATTGGCCTGTCGGGCTTCGGGCGACTGGTCGGTTCGAATGAAAGGTTCGACGAAACTCTTGTAGGTGCCGACGCGATAGACATGCGTATTGACGCCGAGCTTGTCGATCAGCCCCTTGTAGTAAAGCTGCGATCCGCCGCGCCCGAGGATCGCGACGCCGCCGAGGGGATCGCTCCACACTTCGCTTGCATGCGCAGCGAGTTGATAGCTGTCGTCGCTGTAGAGCGTAGCATAGGCCAGGACCGGCTTCTTCGCCGCGCGCACTGCGTCGAGCGCCTTGCCGACGCGTTCGATCGCCACCTGGCCCCCGCCAACGAAGCCGTCGAGGTTCAGGACAACCGCCTTGACCTTGGCATCCGTCCGCGCCGCGTCCAGCGCAGTCACGATGTCGGACAGACGATACTCCCTGCTCCGCGGCGCGGAGCCGGACAGCAGCGCGACCGTGTCGATCTCCGATGGCTGTTCGACGATGCTGCCGTCGAGATCGAGCAGCAGCGCGCCGGATGCCACTGCCTTCGCAGGTTTGGGAGAGAAGGAGAGGGCGGCATATAGCCCGCCGAAGAAGAGCAGCAGGAAGAGCAGCACCAGCCCATCCTTGATCGCGACCAAAATGCGCCATGCGCCCTTCACGAATGCCAAATCGCCGCTTCCTTATCCTGACAGGGCGAGAGCGCTATCGCATCGCCGTGCGGACTGCAATGTGGGCGTGGCGTGGATGACCGCAAGGCTTGCGCCCGACATTTCCCACGTTATGGGAAGTCGCCAGACACGCTATCCCAATGCAGGAGATGTTCCGCATGCCAACGCTCGTCCTTATCCGCCATGGCCAGTCATCCTGGAACCTTGAAAACCGTTTCACCGGTTGGTGGGATGTCGATGTGACGGAAA
>CAJYHD010000465.1 GCA_913773715.1 uncultured Sphingobium sp. | reverse complement strand
GAGCTTTCCCGATCCGGCTTCGTGGCTCGTCGACGAGGAACGTCGCGGCCGCTTCGAGGCGGAAGGAGCTCATTACGAGAGCCGCTACCATCTGACCCTCGTCTGGCTTCCCGCCGCCGACGGGGCCGACACCGCAGGGCGCTCGCTGGTCGATCGGCCCGATGCGGCGGAAGGGCGTGACTGGCGCGGCGGGCTCGAAACCTTCATTGCCGAGACCGATCGCGCGCTGGATCTGTTTGCCGCCTTCATGCCCGAGGTCCGTGCGCTCTCTTCCGAAGAGACCCTGACCTACCTGCACGCCGCGATCTCGACGCGCCATCACAGGGTCTCGGTGGCCGAGACACCGATGTACCTCGACGCGCTGCTGGCGGACACGCCGCTGGTTGGCGGCCTCGAACCGACACTCGGCGACCGTCATCTGCGCACCCTCACGCTTGTCGGCTTTCCCAATGTCAGCCGTCCCGGCATCCTCGACGCACTCAACGAGGCGGATTTCGCCTATCGCTGGGTCACGCGCTTCATCGCGCTCGACAAGACCGACGCGACCAGGCTTCTGACGAAGCTGCGCCGCCAGTGGTTCAACAAGCGCAAGTCGATCACCGCGCTGCTGCGCGAGGTGTTGTACAACCAGCCGGCCCAGCTGCTTGACAGCGATGCCGACAACAAGGTCGTCGATGCCGATCTCGCCCTTCAGGCCCTTGGCGGTGACCATGTCGCATTCGGCTACCTGACCACGACGATCACGGTGGCGGACGAGGACCGCGCGGCCGTCGAAGCCAAGATCCGGCAGGTCGAGCGGATCATCGGCGGCCTCGGCTTCACCACGCTTCGCGAAGGCGTCAATGCGGTCGAAGCGTGGCTGTCATCGATCCCGGGCCAGGTCTACGCCAACGTCCGGCAGCCGATCGTTCACACGCTCAACCTTGCCCACCTCATGCCGTTGTCGTCGGTCTGGGCGGGGCCAGTCACCAACGATCATCTTGAAGGCCCGCCTCTGCTGGTCGCGCAGACCAGCGGATCGACACCATTCCGGCTGTCGACGCACGTGGGGGATGTGGGTCACATGATGGTCGTCGGGCCTACCGGTGCCGGCAAGTCGGTGCTGCTGGCCCTGATCGCGCTGCAATTCCGCCGCTACCCCGACGCTCAGGTCTACATCTTCGACAAGGGTTTCTCGGCGCGCGCCGCCGTCCTCGCGATGGGTGGCGCCCATCATGCGCTCGGCGCAGACACCGGATCGGACGGTGCGCTCGCCTTCCAGCCACTCCTGCGGATCGATGACCCGACCGAGCGGAGCTGGGCGGCGGAATGGATCGCCACGCTGCTCGATGCCGAACGGGTGACCATCACGCCCGAGGTGAAGGATGCCGTATGGTCGGCGCTCGGCAGCTTGGCCTCGGCACCGCCCGCCGAGCGGACGATGACCGGCCTGGCGCTGCTGCTCCAGTCCAATGCGCTGCGCACCGCCATCCAGCCCTACACGCTCGACGGCCCGCACGGCCGGCTGCTCGACGCGAGCGACAGCGGACTGGCCTTCGCCGACATCCAGTGTTTCGAGACCGAGGCGCTGCTCGGACAGGCGAGCGTGGTGGCGCCGGTCCTGACCTACCTGTTCCACCGTCTCGAGGAACGGTTCGACGGCCGGCCGACGCTCCTGATCCTCGACGAGGCTTGGATCTTCCTCGACCACCCGCTCTTCGCCGCCCGCATCCGCGAATGGCTGAAGACCCTGCGCAAGAAGAACGTCGCGGTCCTGTTCGCGACGCAGAGCCTGGCCGACATTGCCGGCAGCAGCATTGCGCCGGCCGTCATCGAGAGCTGCCCTCAGCGCATCCTCCTGCCCAACGATCGTGCGATCGAGCCGCAGAGCCGGGAAGCCTATGCCCGCTTCGGCCTCAACGACCGCCAGATCGAGCTGATCAGCCGGGCAACTCCGAAGCGGCATTACTACCTGCAGTCGGCCCGGGGAAACCGGCTGTTCGAACTCGGCCTCGGACCCGTTGCGCTGGCGCTGTGCGGGGCATCGGACCCGGCCAGCCAGCGCCGCATCGACACGATCCTCGCCGACGCCGGCCGGGACGGGTTCGCCGCCAGCTTTCTCGCATCCGCAGATCTCGGCTGGGCGGCCAGCCTTCTCGCCCAGTTCCCCGCTCCCTGACCCCCAAGCCCCGGAGAATGACCATGACCAGAATCCCCGTGAAGAAGTATCTGACGGCCGGCGCTCTCGCGCTCGGCGCAAGCGGCTCGCTCGTGATGGGCGTACTGACGACCGTGACACCCGCTCGGGCGCAGTTCACCGTCTTTGACCCCAGCAACTACAGCCAGAACATCCTCACCGCCGCGCGCACCCTCCAGCAGATCAACAATCAGATCCAGATGCTGCAGAATCAGGCCCAAAGCCTGATCAACCAGGCAAGGAACCTGAGCACGATCACCTTCCCCGAGCTGCAGGCGATCACCCAGACGATTAGCCAAATCGACCAGCTGATGGGGCAGGCGCAGGCGATCCGGTTCCGCGTCGCCGGTCTCGACCAGCAGTTCCAGTCGATGTTCCCGACGAGCTTCAACCAGGCGCTCACCGGCAACCAGCACGTCATCGATGCCCGCGCCAGGCTGGATGCCTCGATGGCGGCGTACAAGCAGACCATGACCGTTCAGGCGCAGGTCGTCGAGAATGTCGCCGCGGACGCCAGCACCCTCAACGGGATCGTCCAGCGCAGCCAGGGCGCGCAGGGTGCCTTGCAGGCACAGCAGGCCACGAACCAGCTGCTCGCGCTCGTCGCCAAGCAGCAGTTCCAGCTCCAGACGCTGATGGCCGCCCAGTACCGCGCCGATGCGATCTAACTGGCCAGTCGCGCGCAGGCCCAGTCCGACGCGCAGGGCGCGACCAAGAAGTTCCTCGGTTCCGGCAGCGCCTACACCTCCCAGTAGGTCTTTGCCGAGGACGGCGGCAGGTCGCGCATCCCTGTTGCCGTGACTGCCGCGCAGGTTCGCTGACGCTCCCCTCGCGGACCTGCGCGGCCCTTTTCCCAGCCCGTTAGGACCCCGCCGTGAACGACCTCAACGTCATCGACCAGTTCATGCAGGCCTTCATCACCTACATCGACAGTGGGTTCGGCCTTCTTGGTGGCGATGTCAGCTTTCTCAGTCGCACGCTGATCGCGCTCGACATCACGCTGGCGGGCCTGTTCTGGGCGCTCGGCGGCGAGGACAATGTCCTCGGGCGCCTCATTCGCAAGATCCTCTACATCGGTGCGTTCGCGTTCATCCTGAACAGCTTCTCGACGCTCGCCGACATCATCTTCCGCTCCTTCGCGCAGGCAGGGCTCACCGCCGGCGGGGGCGGCATGGCGGCCGCGGACCTGCTCAAGCCGGGACGCCTCGCCGGGACGGGCTTCTCGGCTGCCTGGCCGCTGCTCGAGCAGGCTTCGCAGATGATGGGGTTCACCAGCTTCTTCGACAATTTCCTGACGATCATGGTCCTGCTCATCGCCTGGCTGCTCGTCGTCCTCGCCTTCTTCATCCTCGCCGTACAGATGTTCGTCACGATCCTCGAGTTCAAGCTGAGTTCGCTGGCCGGCTTCATTCTCGTGCCATTCGCCCTCTGGAATCGAACCAGCTTCCTTGCCGAACGCGTGCTCGGCCATGTCGTCAGCTCGGGCATCAAGGTGATGGTGCTGGCCGTGATCGTCGGCATCGGCTCCAACTACTTCTCCCAGTTCACCACCGCATTGCACGGCCAGGAACCCGACATCGGCCAGGCGCTGAGCCTTGTGCTCGCCAGTCTCGCCCTGTTCGGGCTCGGCATATTCGGTCCGGGCATTGCCTCGGGTCTTGTCTTCGGAGCGCCGCAGCTCAGCGCAGGATCGGCGTTCGGCACGGCTCTGGGCGCGGGCGGCATCATCGTGCTCGGAGGCGCTGGTGCTGCCGGCGCGGCTCGCGGTGTCGCAGCAGCAGGCCTTGGCGCGGTTCGGGCCGGCGCAAGCATGGGCTCGGCCGCCGGCACTGCCTACAAGCTCGGCCAGGAGGCGGGCGGCTCGGCATCGGTCGGCGCCGGGATCAAAGGCATGGCCGCCGCTGCTTCGAGTGCCGCCCGCTCACGCATGTCTGCCTCCCTCGGTCTAGGCGGGGCCGCCGAGGCCGGAAGGCAGGGCGCGTTCAACGCCATGGCCGGCCATCCATCATCTGGCGCAGCCGCTGAAGGCGACGACGCCCGCAGCATGCCCGGCTGGGCGCGCGCGATGAAGGACCAGGCCTCTGCCCGACACCACCGACAGGTCGCCATGCACGCGATCGGCCAAGGGACGAGCGGCGGTGCCGGTGCCACCCCCGACATCAAGGAAAGGGAAGACTGATGATCTTCAAGAGAGCCGTGCAACGCTATGGGCGGTCGCCCGTCCCGGAAACTCCATTCCAAAGAGCCGGCCAGCTCTGGGACGACCGGATCGGCAACGCCCGGGTGCAGGCCCGGAACTGGCGGCTGATGGCGTTCGGATGTCTGGGGCTGACAGCGGCACTGTCGGCCGGGCTGCTCTGGCAGTCGGTCCAGAGCCGGGTCGTCCCCTATGTCGTCGAGGTCGACCAGATCGGCGAGCCGCGCGCCGTCACGGCGGCCGAAGCCGGCTATCATCCCACCGATCCGCAGATCGCATGGTTCCTCGGCCGCTTCGTCACCAGCGTCCGCTCGGTTTTGCTCGATCCGGTATTGATGCGCCAGGACTGGCTGTCGGCCTATGACTTCACGACGAAGCGCGGCGCCGTCTTCCTCGGCGACTATGCCCGTTCGGCGGACCCGTTCGGGCATGTCGGGGAACGCACCGTGTCGGTCCAGATCACGAGTGTCGTCCGGGCGTCGGATC
>CAJYHD010000464.1 GCA_913773715.1 uncultured Sphingobium sp. | reverse complement strand
CAACGACGATCGAATATGATCCCGCAGGCAATCGGAAGACCTACAAGGTTTCGGGCGCTGCCAACGGTGTCGACGATGGCGCCGGTGCATCGGTGCCCGTCAAGCCGCGGTTTGTTGTCGTGCCGCTAAATGGTTTTACCCTGATTCCATTGGGCTGAGCTGCTTTAGTGCCTGGCTGTCGAAGACAGCACCGGCTGGGTGCCCACAGCTCTCGATGGGTGATGCGAGCCAAGTTCCGGGCGCTCCGACGTGAGAGGATAAGTCTCTTGAAAGCTTCTGCCCGGCTGATGGGTCTGATCGGCGCTATTTTCTTTTTCTCCGAGGCGGCATCTGCCTCATTTGTTTGCAAGGCGAACCCGCGCGCCTATCTCGCTATAGGCGGCGACGGCCTCATCTACACAGCGATCGATAACGGCCGCGAGGAAGCCATCGTCGCAATCTGCAGCGTTTCGGCGACTGATGGCTCCACGACCGCTCAGGCTTGCACCGCATGGTACTCTCTGTTGCTCACTTTGCGGAGCACTGGGGGAAAGGCTTTGCCGCATTTCAATCCTGCCGAGCCAAGTAACGTCGGGGCGACGTCCTGCTCGTCGTTCGGAAGCTGGCAGCATCACGTTCCGTATTACATGCTTGCTGAGTAGTCTGGTAGCTTGAGGTTGTATCCTGTTTTACCGGGATCTTTGGCAAGGAGGGCTGGGTATGTCGGCGTCGTCCGGGAAGTTAGCCGGGAAACTTACGATTGCTGCAGCTGCTTCGATGGCGTTTATGCTTTCCCCCTAAGCATCGGCAGATGTGTATTGTGGCGGCGATGCACCGGTGTTGAAGGTGCTTACTTATGGTGACGGAGCCATTTTAATACAAACCGCATGGCGCGGGGATTTTCTGCAAATCTGCAATCTAGGAAAAGCCTGGAAAGGCGTTGCGCCAGGTACTTGCTTTGCCTGGATGTCGAATATTGCCAGCGGAATCGCCTCCAACAAGCGAACTGGTTTTTGGTACGGCGGGGTTGCCGGCTCTGATGCCTGCCGAACTTTTCTGACCTACGGGAGTGCTCCCGCCCCAGTCTATGTTGATCTTGCGCAATGATGTCAAGGAGTGATACGATGCTTGGCTTGGTTTTGGCGAAGCTTTGGCGTAACGCGAAGCTAATGACGATTGCTGCAGTAATTTCGCCGCTGGGTGTGAGTGACGTGTTTGCTGACGCCTACTGTGTGACAACGCCAAGCGAGGTTCTTGTCGGATCGGATGGGCTGGTCGTTATGTTGACCCCCTTTCGTGGGGACTGGGTCGGGATTTGCAATGTTCGCGTTGCATGGAAAGGCGTGGATCCTTCCATATGCGTGAGCTGGTTTTCAATGGTCGCAAACGCCGTTACCCAACACAAAGGTCTAGGCGCCTATTATTCAGGCTTGGCTCCAAGCATTTGCTCTTCGGTCGCTACTTATTATGAAAGCCCGGTGCCTACTTACATCAGAATTTCTGGTGGCTGAGTAAGAAAGTCATGGTGGTCTGCGGAAATTCGAGCGAGAACATATGACATTTAATTGCCTTGTTGGCAAAGGTTCGACGTGGATCGTTTCTGTTGGGTTCGCTAATCCTGCTGGCTTCTCCTGCGGCGTCGTCGGGATCGGGCGGCCAGGTTAAGGTTTTTCGGATCACAGCTCTGGCGGGGTGCATTTATGTCTACGCCGACGGAATATCGAACCCGGACGGCTCTGTGACATCCTCCTATTCCGTAGTGTCGAAAGAAGACCCGGGTCGCGATCAGATCTTGACCCTGCTTCTTGCCGCGAAGTCAACTGACCGGAAAGTTGATATTTGGTTCGAGGGTTGTGTCTGGGCACCTTGGCATTCAAGCGCCCCCTTGGTCTCTGCTGTCACACTTTACTGATCATGCCGGAGGCCGTCCGCGAAGCTCGGTAGAGCGTAGTCTTTCCGAAGGACGCTTCAAGCTACACTGCAACTGGTGAAAGGTCTCGAGAGATGCCGAGATGCTTGACCATTCAGCAAAAAATGGTGGGTGGTAGCTATATGCATCCTTGCGTTTTTTCCTGCTAGTATCGCTTCTGCTCAGCAGCGTATCGGCACTCTTTCGTATTACAAAGGGCATGGCGGGCTCCTGATCCGGCCAGTAAGTGGCGGCATCGATCGGCAGGGGTGCACAAGGGATGACTACTACATACTGCCTAGAGCTCAGGCGGGTTATGCTGAGACGGTTTCTTTGCTTATTACAGCAGCGTCAACCGGACGGGGTGTCAGCATCGCCGCTAACGGTTGTGTCGAAGGTTTTCCCCGGATTCCAGTGTCGTTCTGTCGTTCTGTCGTTCTGTCGTTCTCAGGTCAGTAGGTTCAGGGAAGTCTGCCGAACCGTGTCGTACTTAAAGGCATGGAGTACGTAGAAGCCCAAAGCCGTCTTAAGCCACTCACCTTCTTTGAGGGTGGGCGCGCGCCGCGGGGGAGCGCCCGCTGCCTCAGGTGTCGTGCAAGAGGGATTTTTGTTACGCACAGACTTGGAGCTTCGAAGGTGAGGCGGTAGATCGGGTAGAGAACGGGGGAGTGGTGGCGTGACAGGGATTCGCACTGGAGGGCTGATCGGAGCAGCAGCCAGCATCATATACAGCACGGCGGCGGGGGCGCAGGAGCTCGGCGGGGATCCTGCCGGATCAGGGCCCATTGTCGGCGCGGTGAGATGGTTGCAGGGCACGTTGCTCGGAACGGTGGCGACGGTAGTGGCAGTCATTGCGATTGCGGTGGTTGGCTTCATGATGCTGACGGGTCGCATCAACTGGCGCTACGGAGCCACCGTCATCGTTGGCTGCTTCATACTTTTTGGCGCGGCCAGCATCGTGGCTGGTATTCAGTCGACCGCCGCGCTCGGCGGCTGAGCAATGAACGACATCGAGCGCGATCAGCTCTTCACGGCGCTGACACGCCCGCAGATGTTTGCGGGCGTGACTTACACCTTTTTCACCGCAAACGCGGTGATCGCGACAGAGCTTTACCTGATTTTCCGCACCGTCTGGGTGGTGGTCGCCGCGCTGATCATCCACCTCGCAGGCGTGGTTTTATGCGTCAGGGAACCACGGTTCTTTGATCTTTGGCTGACCAGGGTCAGCCGGTGTCCCCGCGTACGCAATCATTCGATCTGGCGATGCAACTCCTACCGGCCCTGACCCGCGACCCGAAGGTGGTCGCGCGCGAAAAGCCGGTCGGCAGCCATCTTCCGTATGCCCGGCAGGTCGATCATCATACGCTTGAGACCCGTGACGGGCTGCTCATGCAGGTCGTGCATCTGCGCGGGCTTCTTTTCGAGACCGCTGATACTGAAGAACTGAACTACCGGAAGCGGCTGCGCGATGCGATGCTGCAGGCTGTCGGATCATCGCAGTTCGCCATCTACCATCACATAGTTCGCCGGCGGGTGGATGTCGCTCATGAGGGATCCTTCCCTGACAGCTTCTCGGGCAGGCTTGATAGCGCATGGCAGGCACGACTTGCCGACCGGCGGCTCTACGTCAACGACCTCTACCTGACGATCGTGCGGCGGCCACTGCAGGGCAAGGTGGGCGCTATCGATCGCATTCGCCAGTTCTTCGCAGGCAAAGCAGTCGATACCAGCGCGCACGATCTGCGACAGCTGGATACCGCCCGAGAGGCGCTGGTGGCGGCCCTCGGAAGCTACGAACCACGACTGCTTGCGACCTACGAGACCGCGGACGGTCTCTGCTCCGAGCCCCTCGAGTTCCTGTCCGACATCCTGAATGGCGAGATGCGCCCGGTGCTCCTGCCGATGCAGGACGTTGGAGACTATCTCCCTTACCGCCGCATCAGCTTCGGGCAGGAAACGGTAGAGCTTGGTGCGATCGGCGCGGCAGAGCCGGGCTTCCTTGGCATTCTATCGATCAAGGATTACCCGGCACAGACCAGTGCGGGCATGTTCGACGAATTGCTGCGTCTGCCGGTCGAGATCGTCATGTCGCAATCCTTTGGCTTCGTCGATCGCTCGGCGGCACTCGGGCGTATGAACCTCGCGCTGCGCCGCATGCGTTCGGCAGAGGACGAGGCGGTCAGTCTGCGCTCCAGTCTTTCCGAAGCAAAGGACGACGTGGCCGCCGGACGGGCCGGCTTCGGTGAGCATCACATGACCATAGCTATCCGGGGCAACACGCCCGGCGCGGTCGATGCAGCAATCGCCGAGGTGCAGGCGACGCTTGCCGAGCTGGGCGTAATCGCTGTGCGCGAGGATATCGCGCTTGAACCGGCTTTCTGGGCGCAATTCCCCGGAAACTTCCGGTACATCGCCCGACGCGGACTTGTCTCGACCGCCAATTTCGCCGGCCTTGCAAGCGCGCACAATTTTGCGCTCGGGCAGGCAGATGGTAATCACTGGGGCAGCGCGGTCTCGTTGCTCGAGACGACCGCAGCCGGCCCATATTATTTCAATTTCCACCACGGTGATCTCGGCAACTTCACTGTCATCGGCCCGTCCGGCTCCGGCAAGACGGTGGTCGTCAACTTCCTTCTTGCGCAGGCGCGCCGCGCTGACCCGAAGATCGTGTTCTTCGACAAGGATCGAGGCGCGGAGCTGTTTCTCCGCGCAATCGGCGGCACTTACGACGTGCTGCGCCCGGGGCAGCCGTCCGGCCTCAATCCATTGCTGCTGGAAGAAACGCCCCCCAACCGGCAGTTCCTGATCGACTGGCTATTGCTGCTGGCGGGCGGCGACAGCCTTGATGACGCTGAGCAGATCCGCGAGGCCGTCGACGCCAACTTCAGTGCGCCGCCCGACTTTCGACGGCTTCGGCACCTGGTCGAGCTGTTTCGTGGTGGCCGTCGTCCGCAGGCAGGCGATCTCTGGTCGCGCCTGCGTCCCTGGTGGGGTGATGGCGAACGCGCATGGCTGTTCGACAACGAACGCGACACCACCGACCTTGCGGCCCGCGCAGTCGGCTTTGACATGACGCAGATCCTCGACGATCCGGCAGTCCGGACGCCGGCGATGATGTATCTGTTCCACCGGGTGGAGGAGCGGCTCGACGGAACGCCGTCGATCATCGTCGTCGACGAAGGCTGGAAGGCGCTTGATGACGATGTGTTCGTGCGCC
>CAJYHD010000463.1 GCA_913773715.1 uncultured Sphingobium sp. | reverse complement strand
CCTCATAGTTGATGACCTCCGCCCCAAACTTGCGCGCCAACTCCAGCCGGCGGGGGAAATGGTCGATAGCAATGACGCGTTCGGCACCCATGAGGAAGGCGGATTGCACGGCGAACAGGCCGACCGGGCCGCAGCCCCAGACCGCGACCGTGTCACCCGGCTCGATCTCCGCATTTTCCGCCGCCATCCATCCGGTGGGCAGGATGTCGGAGAGGAACAGCACCTTGTCGTCTTCGACACCGTCGGGAATTACAATCGGACCGACATCGCTGAAGGGCACGCGGACATATTCCGCCTGTCCGCCCGCATAGCCGCCGGTCATGTGGCTGTAGCCGAACAGGGCCGCCATAGGATGGCCGTAGGCGGTCTGCGCAATATCCTGATTGTCGGCGGGCAGGCCATTTTCGCAGGCGGAATATTTGTGTTTCTCGCAATGGAAGCAGCTACCGCAGGCAATCGTAAAGGGAACGACGACGCGCTGGCCCTTCTTCAACGTCGAGCCGGGGCCGGTTTCGACCACTTCGCCCATAAATTCATGTCCGAGGATATCGCCCGCCTTCATGGTCGGAATATAGCCGTCATAAAGGTGCAGGTCAGAGCCGCAGATGGCGGTTGAGGTGATCTTGATGATTGCGTCGCGCGGGTTGAGGATTTCGGGATCGTCCACCGTATCGACGCGAACGTCATGCTTGCCGTGCCAGGTAAGTGCGCGCATCAGCCATTCTCCTCTTCACGCTGCGCGGTGGTCCAGGCAGCGGTGGCGATTTCGCCGGTTTCCATCAGTTGCTTGAAGCGGCGCAGATCGCGGCGGGCCTGGATTGCGGGTTCGCGCTGGAACAGTTTGGCGATCACCTTGCCGACGACGCCTGCTGGCGGATCATAGAGGATGGTGGCGGTGACCCAGGTGCCGCGCCCGCCCGGCGCGTCGCGGAAATCCACGCGACCGCTGTTGGGGACGTCTGCGCCCTCCTCCGATGCCCAGGCGATGACTTCGCCCGACACGTCATGTGTGACAGCGGCGACCCATTCGACGGTCTGGCCTGCGGGTGCCTTCACGACCCAGTGGTAGCGGTCGCCGTCCAGCGGTTCGACCGATACGACATTGTCCATGAAGGTCGGCAGGCGTTCGAGCGCGCGCCAATAGTCGTACAGCTCTTGCCGGGGACGGTTGATCGTCACGGTCTTGGCAGTCAGGCTGTCGCCCTTGCCGTCGATCAGGGAAAGGCTGGCATCCGCCGCCTTGTCGCTATGTTTGGAAGTGCTGAGCGGCGCGTCGTCCTGCCGCTCCGGCGTCATGGCATCGCCCATGCTGATCTCCTTTTCCGGATGACCAGCCAACCGAGGGGTCGTGTTTGCCGTTCCCTTGAGCGAGCGGGAAAGGCTCGCCGCGCCAACTTAGGTTATGCGCGGCGATCCATGCTTAACTTCGCATGTTTCCCGCAAAATGCGTCATGAAGTTGCGCGGGTCTAATCCTATCGGAACGTCGCCATAGGTCGATCTGCCTGCCGATCTTCTAGGGCAAGCTCGCCCGATAGGACAGATCAGGCGGCGAGGAGCCGCCAGGCGAGATAGCCGATTGCGCCGAAGATGCCCCATGCGCCCAGAGCGGCGGCGAACAGCACGACAACGCGCGCGCGGAAGCGCAGGCGCGGCGTGTCGACTTCTTCGACGTCTGCCTGCAATTCTTCGGCAGGACCGGTGAAGGAGGGCAGCGGCGCGGGCGTGAAGGTGGGGAAGCGTCCTTCGACCAACGTCTGCGCGGTGCGCGTGCGCTCGAGGTCAGTATAGGACAGCGGCTGATCGAACTGGCATCCGGCATGGTCGCCGTCCGTCCACACGACTTCCGCCGCCTGCGCGCCGATGCCCGCGATGCCGATGCGGATCATGTCGCCTGGTAGCAGGTCAGTCGTCCCCGCGATGCGGCACCCGCTCTGCGAAACATCCTCGATCGCGATATCACGCGGGGCGCCGTTTTCCAGACGAACGGTCGTGGGACGCTGCAACGCGATACGATCGCTGTCGCGGCCAACCTTGTAGAAGGTCGAAGCGTAGGCGGAGAGGGTCTGCGTTTCCATGAGCATCAAGATGCCATGCAGTGGTTGAGGCTTGGTAAACGAACCTGCGTTAAAGATGGTGCGAACGCGCTTTTTTGCTGTGCATCGGGGTTAGCCCAAAAGGATGGCCCGCCCGACTGCCTCGGCAACCTTGATGCCGTCGATCGCGGCAGACAGGATGCCGCCCGCATAGCCTGCCCCCTCACCCGCCGGATAGAGGCCACTGACCGACAAGCTGTTGAAATCCTTATCGCGTGTAATGCGGATCGGTGAGGATGTGCGCGTTTCCACGCCGGTCATCACCGCTTCGGGATGATCATAATGGGCGATCTGTCGCCCGAAGACCGGAAGCGCCTCGCGGAAGGCGTCGATCACGAAATCGGGCAGGCATTGCGACAGGTCGGTCGGCGTCACGCCCGGCTTGTAGGATGGCTCAACCGATCCGAGTGACGTGGAGGCGCGCCCGGCCAGGAAATCGCCCACCGTCTGCCCCGGCGCATGGTAGGACGAACCACCCGCGACATAGGCGAGGCTTTCCCAATGGCGCTGGAAATCGATGCCGGCGAGCGGCCCGTCTGGGTAATCGCGCGCGGGATCGATCCCGACGACCAGACCGGAATTGGCGTTGAACTCGGCGCGGCTATATTGGCTCATGCCGTTGGTGACGACGCGGCCTTCTTCAGACGTTGCCGCGACGACGCGCCCACCCGGACACATGCAGAAGCTGTAAACGGTGCGCCCGTTGCCGCAATGATGCGCAAGGCTGTAGGCGGCGGCGCCCAGCAGCGGGTGGCCTGCGCATTGGCCATAGCGCGCCTTGTCCACCCAGCTTTGCGGATGCTCGATCCGCACGCCGATGGAAAAGGGCTTGGGTTCGATGAAAACGCCGCGCCGGTGCAACATCTCGAAAGTCGGGCGCGCACTGTGGCCCACCGCCATGACGACATGATCGGCGTCGATCACGCTGCCGTCTTGCAGGACGACGCCGGTCAGCCGCTGCGTCCCCTCCCCCGTCCGCTCCAGTACGAGATCATCGACGCGATGCTGCCAGCGATATTCGCCACCCAGCCCCTCGATCTGGCGGCGCATCGATTCGACCATGGTGACGAGGCGGAAGGTGCCGATGTGCGGATGCGCTTCGGTCAGGATGTCTTCGGGCGCACCCGCCGCCACGAATTCCTCCAGCACCTTTCGGCCCAAGAAGCGCGGGTCCTTGACGCGGCAATAGAGCTTGCCGTCTGAGAAGGTGCCTGCTCCGCCCTCGCCGTACTGGACGTTGCTGTCGGGATCGAGTTCGCCGCGCCGCCAGAGACCCCACGTATCCTTAGTGCGTTCGCGTACCACCTTGCCGCGATCGAGGAT
>CAJYHD010000462.1 GCA_913773715.1 uncultured Sphingobium sp. | reverse complement strand
GCCCGTCGCCATCTTCGACCTTATGCTCGGCATCCTTGTACAAGGTCGACGTCCAATAGACGACATAGGCGCCGATCGAGGGATCGTAGGTGGCCTCGGGCGCCCAGGTCATTCCGGCGTTGGGCAGATTGACAAGGACGTGCCGCTGCTTGCCCCAGTGGATCAGGTCAGTCGATTCCCAGACTTCGAGATACCGGCTGCCCTGGCTGGTCGACCCACCCCAGCCGGTGCGTCCGGTCGAAAGATCGGTGGCGAGCAGGAAGAAACGATCCCCCTCGGCGGAGCGCATGATGAAGGGATCGCGGAGCCCCTGGGTACCCTCGTGGGATTCCAGGATCGGTTGCGCATCGTTCAGCGTCTTCCACTGCAGCACGTTGTTGCCGTCCGACACCGCAAAGCGCAGCTTTTCGCCGTCGATCGTGTTGCCGGTGAAATAGACGAACATATAGGCGGAGGGCGGGGCGGGCGCTGCCGGTGCGGCCTTCACGGTGACGTCGATGGGTACGGCGACAGGACGGTGTCCGGGAAGCGAGACCGTGGCGGTCAGGCGAACGCGCCGATCGGCCGCACCGCGTTTGACGGCCCCTTTCAGCACCGCGTCGGGGCCGCGCCCTCGATCGGTGTCGGAGATCATCGCCGGGTCGGAGGAATGCCATGTGATCCGTGCGTCGGCGGTCTTTGCATTGCCGGACAGCCCGTTCAGGGCCGATGCGTCACCGGGTAGCGTGATATTGCCGAGGATCGGCGCGGCAAAGGCGGGATCGCGACGGATTGCTTGGACGACGACGTCCACGATCGCGTCATTCGCGGGCGCGGCCGCCGTCAACGCCAGGCCGGACGCCGTGAGGACGATCATGCTCACGGGACGCCATATCTTGTTCATCCGCACTCTCCCGCGCAACCACGCTATCAGGGCCAGCCGTCACCCATTACCGCCATTATGTCGGACATTTGATTTGGTGCAAGCACTGTATTGCATCTGCGCCGAGACTCTTCTCGCAACAGGCCAAGGCACTCTATTTAGGCGACGGCGGAGAACCTTTACCGCTAGTGATGCTTCGGTGATGTTGCGAGCGGTTCGGTTGCGTCATGGCACAATAAGCAAGGGCTTCCTCGTTGATCGTGATTCGACTCTGTTAGCGCTATTTGTCCAACCTCATTTGACCATCAGAGAGGTCCGGCTGCACAGGGATAGAGATTATATACCTGAAATACAGGAATATTATTTTTATCAAATCCCATTATCTTCCAATGGTGAATCCAATTGTCGGGCAAGTGATTTGTTGTCAGGATGCGCCTGGCGGATGACGGCAGGTGGACAAGGTCGCACCGCAACACTCGGAGAGGAGTTGAGCGATGGGCAGATTTCATGTCGTCCGTATGGGCCTGGCGGCTTGCGCGTTGATGGGTTCGGCCGCCATCGGCCAGAATGTCGCTGTCAATGACGGGTCCCCGTTCACTACCACGACCGGCGATGCGATCCAGGCGCATGGCGCGGGCATCATCAAGGTCGGCAGCTATTATTATCTGCTGGGCGAAAATCGCGACGGCTGGCTGTTCAAGGCGGTGTCGATGTATCGCTCGACCGATTTGAAGAGCTGGGAATTTCGCCGCGACATCCTGACGCGCAATTCGGCGACCAGCCTGAACACCTCGAACATCGAACGGCCCAAGGTCATCTATAACGCCGCGACCAGGAAATACGTGCTGTGGGCGCACAAGGAAAACGGCCAGGATTATGGCGAGGCGCGGGTTGTCGTCGCGACGTCGGACACGGTCGACGGCAATTACACCTATGTCGGTGAGTTTCGGCCGCTGAACTACGAATCGCGCGACATGACGCTGTTCGCCGATACCGATGGCAATGCCTATCTGATCTCGGCCGCCGCCAGCAATTACGACCTGAACATCTACAAGCTCAACAGCAGCTATACCGGCATCGACTCGCTGGTGACCGTGCTGCAGGGCTATCATCGCGAAGCGCCTGCCGTCTTCAAGCGCAACGGCGTGTATTTCCTCATCACCTCGGCCGCGACCGGGTGGAATCCGAACCAGGCCGCGTACCAGACCGCGTCGAGCATGGCCGGGCCGTGGACCGCGCCGCAGGGCTTCGGTGATCCGCGCACCTATAATTCGCAGTCCACCTATGTGCAGCCGGTGCAGGGCAGTGGTGGAACCTCTTATCTCTATCTCGGCGATCGCTGGGGACCAGCGACCGGGCAGCAGCCGAATGACTCCACCTATGTCTGGCTGCCGCTGACCTTCCCCAGCGCGACCTCGGTCGACATGCCGACCTCGTCACAGATCACGGTCAATGCCAGCACGGGCACGATCAGCAATGGCTATAGCGGCACGACGCTGGCGATGATGAAGGTCGCCTCCAGCGGGTTGTGCGCCAATGTCGCCAACCAGTCGCGCGATTACGAGGCCGGGATCATCCAGTGGGATTGCGATGGCGCGTCCAATGCCAAGGTCGAGCGGCGCCCGTCCGGCAACTATACCCAATATGTCTTCCAGCAGAGCGGACTGTGCCTGGCGGAGGGCACCAATGGCAGCGATGTCGTGCAGACGACCTGCAACATCGGCACGCGGGCGGAGTGGTCCGTGTCCGGTACGGCGATCGTCAATCGCGCCAGTGGGCGTTGCCTGAACGTGTCGGGGGATTCGCGGGATCGTGGCGGCAAGCTGATCACCTGGCCGTGCAGCGGGGCGATCAACGAGCGCTGGTCCTTCGTATCGTGAGGCGGGCTCGGCGCTGGCCCCTGGTGCTGGGGGCGACCGTGATCGGCTTGGCGGCGCTGGCCGGGGGATTTTGGCGGACCCATGGCTCAGCGCCGACGTCCCGTCCGACAACGATCGCGGTGGTCGGTGGAGCGACGCCTGCCGCCTCCGCACCCGTCGTCGTTGCCCACGCCCCGGTGGCGGCTCCCGCCGCCCCGCCGGTCACCACCGCCGCGCGCAAGCCCTATGTCGCGCAGGCCCTGGCGCGCAGCGACTCCGATACCCGGCATGTCGCCGAGCTGATGCAGCAGCAGCCCCGCGACGTGCGCGGCGACGCCATAGAGGAACGGGTGCGCACCGCGTTCAGCGGCCATTTCGCCGGTCGCGTCCTGGGCGAGGTGAAGGTCGCCTGCACCATCACGCTGTGCGAGCTGTCGGGCACGGCGAACGGCGATCCCGAAGCGGCACGCGCCGCATTCCGTGCACCTGCGGTGCAGCAGGCCTTTGCCGCGATCGGCTATTCGGGGGGCGAGGAAGTCGTCGCCGGTCACGACGGACAGACGGACTTCGTTTTCTACGTCAACCGCGAGGCCTGACGCAGCCTACGCCTCCGGCCCGGATCAATTCCGGGCGGAGCAATGGCGTGCGATGAAGTCGACATGGGTTGGCATGTGTCCGGTCGCCGCCTGCGTCACTGTCGCGATCCGGCCGAGGCGCGCGCGGCTCTCGT
>CAJYHD010000461.1 GCA_913773715.1 uncultured Sphingobium sp. | reverse complement strand
CGCCCTTCTTCAGCTATACCGAAAGCTTCCTGCCGCTTGCCGGACGCAACGATCAGGGCGATCCGCTCAAACCTCAGCGCGGCATTCAATATGAGGCCGGCGTGAAGTGGCAGCCGACCCCCGCCGCGCTGGTCACCGTCACCGGCTTCCACATCAAGGAAATCAACCGCATCATCTATGGCACCGGATCGTCGGTCAGCCAGTCGGGCGAGATCACGACCGAGGGCGTCGAGGTCGAGGCCAGCTATCGCCTGCCGGAGGATTTCGAGCTGCTCGCCAATTATGGCTACAACAAGCTCGTGTCGCACGACACCGACTATTTCATCTACCTGCCGCGCCAGACCGCATCACTCTGGACCACCAAGACTTTCGCGATGGACAATGGCGCGACGCTGAAGCTCGGCGCGGGCGTCACCTACACGGGCAAGCGCCGCTCGATCGGTCCCGCCTGGACCATCGTGACGCCCAGCTACACGCTGGTCGATGCGCTGGCGGAGGTGAACTGGAACAACTGGCGCTTCGCCATCAATGCGAACAACCTGCTGGACAAACGCTACTTCGCCTCCTGCCTCGATCGCGGCGATTGCTTCGTCGGCGCGCCGCGCAACGTCATGGGCACCGTCGGCTTCCGCTTATGACAGCATTCCCGTCCCGCATGCGGCAGGGGCAGCGAGACTTGCGAGTCGCAGCGGGATGGGCTTCAACACCGTGCAGCGGTCTCCCACATCGCTCCGGTTTGAAGCTTGCCGTCAGCTGCGCAGGACCTCATCAATCGCCTGTTTGCCGAGCGCTGGATCATCGGTGAAGAATCCGTCCAGCCCGGTCGCGATATAGCGCTTCATCTCCTCGATACTGCCCGCCGGGTTGCGGGCGGCGTCGCCCTTGCCGTCGCGGAAATCGGCGGCGATGAAGTGGTTTTCCGGGCGGAACGTCCATGTCCCGACCAGCAGCCCGGCCTTCTGAGCCGCCTGCGCGATCCCGGTCGGCGGCAACAGCTTCTCCTGCGCATCGACCGGGATGATCATGCGCGTGGGCGGCGCGATCCAGTCGGCGTAGAACTTCATCTCGGCAAGGCCGGCCGGGTTGAGCAGATCGCCATAGCTGCGCTTCACCCCCTTGGCGGCGAAGTCCGGGATAATCTGCGTCGGCGCGCCCACCAGCTGCATCAACTGCATGTTGGCGCGCTTCCTGGAGCCAAGCGCCTTCAGGTTCGCGACCTCGAAGGATTGCACGATGATCGGCGCGCGCGACAGGTAAGCGCTCCTGCCGATCCTCTCCAGCAACCGGTCTTCCTGCGGCAATCCGATCCCGGAGAAATAGGTCGAATGTTTGACCTCCGGGATCAGCCCGATCGTCCGTCCCCGCGCCGCGGCCTCCGCCGCCAGGAAATCGGCGATCTCCTCCAGCGTCACGATCTGGAACTGGCCGTCATAGCTTCGGCTTTCCGGTCGCATCGCGCCCAGTCGTTCCTTGGCGCGCAGTGTCTTCAACTCCGCCAGCGTGAAATCCTCGGTGAACCAGCCGGTCTGCTGCTCCCCGTCGATCGTCTTGCTCGTCTTGCGCTCGGCAAACTCGGGATGAGCCGCGACGTCTGTCGTCTCGGCGATATTGTTCTCATGCCGCGCGACCAGCACACCGTCCTTGGTCGATACCAGATCCGGCTCGATGAAGTCCGCGCCGTCCTGGATCGCCTTGGCATAGGAACCCAGCGTATGTTCGGGCCGCAGCGCCGATGCGCCGCGATGCGCGAGCAGCACCGGGCGCTTCTTCGGTACCGATGGGGCAGGGGCCGCTTTCGCCACCCCGGCCATCATCGCCACGCCCGCGCCCCCGGCGATCAGCCCGCGCCGCGACAGCATCAGAAGGTCACCGACAGCGTGCCGAACCACTGGCGCGGTGCGATTGGATAGACATTGTAGTTGTTGGTGTTCGCGCTCGCCTGCACCGTCGATGCGCCCCGTTCCTTGAACAGATTTGTGACGTTCAGGCTGATCGACGCCTTCTGCAATCCGAATACGCTTTCGGGCAGGGTATAGCCGATCCGCGCGCTACCCAGGAAATAGGATTTCACGAAGGCGTCGTTGGTGAAGGTTGTGTAGCGCCGCCCGACATAGTCGCCGATGAACTGCGCATCGAACGCCCCGATGGTGAGCGTCGCCACCGTCTTGTTCATCCACTTGGGGCTGACTGGGATCAGCTTGCCGCCGGTCGGCACTACGCCATTGACCGTCGCAATCCCGCCGATGCGCGTGCCGGTCGCGGCGCCCGTCACCGTGCTATAGTCGCTGTCGTAGATCGACCGGTTGTACGACACCGCGTTGTACAGCGAGAAGAGGCTGCCGAAGCGGAAAGTCACTGCCGCGTCGACGCCGTCTGTCTTGACGTCGCCGACGTTGAACACGGCGGGCGTACCGCCCGAAATGCCGCCGCCGCCGATGCCGCCGATCGCCGCTGCCGGAGTGATACCGATCAGGCGATCGCGGAAATCGACATGATAATAGTTCACCTGCGCGTCGATGCCGGTCAGGAACGCGGTATCGATCGCGCGGCTGGTGCGGAAGCCGACTTCATAGGTCCATGCCGTTTCGGGGCGACCGTTATTCTTGAGGTTGTCGAACGCCGACTGGCTGCCGCTGCTCCACGGCGTCACGCCGCCGCCGCCATAGGGCTGGAAGTGGCGCAGGTTCTTCTGCACGTTGACGTACAGCTGTTCCTTGTCGGTGACGTTCCACTTCGCGCCGATCGCGGGCAGGAACCAGCGGCGCGTGTTGATTTCGCCTTCGGGCAGCGCGCTCGACGATCCGGGTAGCGATCCGATGATCGGCTGCACGGGGAAGGTGCCGCTCGCGAACTGGAGGCTCGACTTGAAGCCGCCCTGCACCAGCAGGCTGGGCGTCACCTGCCACGCGTCCTGCACATGGAATTGCAGAACCTCGGTCCGCATCTCGCTGCCATATTGGGTGAACAGCGGATTTTCCGGCTTGCGATAGGGCGCATAGTCATTGGGCCGCGTCACATCCAGGCCATACCAGCGGCGATAGGCGGCCGAGCTGTTATGCTCGAACCACATGCCCGCTTGCAGCGTATGATTGCCCAGCGTCGCATCGATCGTGGAGATGACCCCGCCGCGATCGATGCGATATTCGGTGGTGCGGATCGCATAGCCTGAATTGCCCGTCGCCTGTTTCAGATTCTGGCCTGGAAAATAGAGCGCGAACAGGGTCGGCAGCGACGCCACCGTGATCGGCCCGGCGACGATACCCGCTCCGTCATTGTGATGATAATAGCCCTGCGTCGACCAATCGACCGCGTCACTCAGATGCGCCTGATATTTGAGGTAGCCCAGATAATCGGTGCGGATCGCCGCGCTGTAATAGTTGCGGTAATTCTGCGCTTCAGCCGCAGGCACCTGACCCGCTGCATTGAGATAGGCGACTGCCGCATCGAAATCGGGATAGAGGAAGGGGCGGGTATAGGGCTGATACGCCTGCGCCGCATTGGCAGGGTTCTTGAAGACGGTGGTCGCGTCCTCGTTCGGCTCCTGCTTGTCGGAATAGGCGAAATAGCCGGTCAGCTTGCCGTTGTCGTCGTCATGCACGAATTTGGCGTTGACCTGCCAGCCCTTCTGGATGCCGCGAAAGTCCCAGGCGCGCGCCCGCTGGCGCAGGACCGAGACATAGCCGCTATTGCCCTGACCGAACTCGCCCGTGTCGAGCCGCAGGAAGGTGCGCGACGTGTCGTAGCTGCCGACCGTCTGGTTGATCTGCGCGCTCATCTTTTCGCGCGGGTCGCTGGAGAAATTCTCGATTCCGCCGCCCAGATTGCTGGTCGATGCGATGCCCAGTTCCGCGGCGCCGGTCGCCACCACGACGCTGCCGACATTTTCGGAGATGATCGCGCGCTGCGGCGAGAGGCCGTTGAAATTGCCGTAACTCTGGTCGCCGAGCGGGACGCCATCCAGCGTGTGGCCGAGCTGCTGACCGCTGAAACCGTGGATGAAGAGCGAGGCGTTCTGTTCGTTATTGCCCCACGGATCGGCGGTCACATACATGACGCCCGGCAGCGTCTGGATCGCCTTGAACGGCGCGACGCCCGGCAGGATCTTCTGGATTTCGGTGGTCGTGATCGCGGTCGCCGAACGCGTCGCCTTGACGCCCGTCACGATGATCTCCGAATTGCCCTCGGGTACTGCGGCGTCGGCAGGCGCGTCGGCGGGAGCCTGCGCCAGCGCGGGCGTGGCGGCGGTCATCAGAGAAAGCAGGGCGGCACCCACAAGCAGGCGGCTCCGCGACAGCGGCTGTGCGATCATTATTGTCCCCCAGGGATAGCGCGTGCTGGATGCACGTCATGGGGCAGCCCCTATGCGCATGGAGTGACACATTGTTGGCGCGGCGGAGACGGGAATGTTACTATTGCATAAAAGATTTGTTGCGCCCTGACAGCGCGCCCATCTCTGAACAATCAAGCGCCCGCCGCGTTGATCCAGCCTGTTGATTATCCAATAACATCCCCTGCCTTCCGACGAGGACGACCATGGCCAAGCAGCGCGCCGACAAACCCGAAATCGAACCGTTCAAGGGGCCTGCGGGTGGCTGGGGATCGATCCAGTCGCTGGCCGAAATCCTGCCACGCGAGCGGGTAGGGCCGGAAGCGCTGCGCGAACTCACCCGCCAGAACAAGCCCGAAGGCTTCGCCTGCGTCAGTTGCGCGTGGCCCAAGCCCGCCGATCATCATCCGGCGGAATTTTGCGAGGAAGGCGCGAAGGCAACCGCCTGGGAACTCACCAGCCTGCGCACCACGCCGGAGTTTTTCGAAAAGCACACCCTGACGCAACTGCGCGGTTGGACCGACTATGAACTGGAACAGCATGGCCGCCTGACCCATCCACTGCGCTACGACGCAGCGACCGACAAATATGTGGCGTGCAGCTGGGAGGAGGCGTTCGACGACATCGGCGCGACGCTCCGCCCGCTCGATCCCAAGTCGGTCGTCTTCTACGCGTCCGGCCGCGCCAGCCTCGAAACCTCCTACATGTACGGCCTGATGGCGCGCATGTACGGCAACCAGAATCTGCCCGACAGTTCCAACATGTGCCATGAATCAACGTCGGTCGGCCTCAAGGCGGCGATCGGCGTTCCGGTGGGCACGACGCAACTCGAGGATTTCGAGCATTGCGACGCGATCTTCTTCTTCGGCCAGAATGTCGGCTCTAACGCGCCGCGCATGCTGCATGATCTGCGCGCAGCGCGGCGGCGCGGCGTCGAGATCATCACTTTCAATCCCCTGCGTGAGCGGGGCCTCGAACGCTTCACCAGTCCGCAAAGTCCGGTCGAGATGCTGACTGGCGGCGAAACGCGCATATCGACCCAATATCATCAGGTGCGCGCAGGCGGCGATATCGCCGTCATGACCGGCATCGCCAAGCTGCTGCTGGAATGGGACGATGCGGCGAAGGCAAAGGGCGATCCGCTGATCCTCGACCATGACTTCATCGAGCAGCATTGCCACGGTTTCGACACCTTCGCCGATGCCGTGCGCGCCGCCGACTGGTCCGCAATCGAAGCGGAAAGCGGCCTGCCCCGCGCCGACATCGAAGCCGCCGCCCGCGTCTATGCCAAATCCAAGGCAACGATGATCATCTACGGCATGGGCCTGACGCAGCATGTGAAGGGCGTCGAAAATGTCCGCATGGTCGTCAACCTGCTCCTCATGCGCGGCAATATCGGCAAGCCCGGCGCTGGCCCGACCCCGGTGCGCGGTCACAGCAATGTGCAAGGGCAGCGCACCGTTGGCATCACTGAAAAGACCGAACTCGCGCCGGTCGAGAAGCTGAAGCAACTCTATCACTTCGATCCGCCGACTGAAAAAGGCTTGGATACGGTCGAAACCTGTCGCGGCGTCATCGATGGGTCGGTGAAGGCGCTGATCGGCCTCGGCGGCAATTTCCTGCGCGCCATCCCCGAAACGCAGGCGATGGAGGATGCGTGGCCGTGCCTCACCCTCTCGGTCCAGATCGCGACCAAGCTCAACCGCAACCACCTCTTCGCAGGCAAGCATACCTATCTGCTCCCCTGCCTCGGCCGCATCGAAGAGGATCGGCAGGCGACCGGTCCGCAGGCCGTCTCGGTGGAGGATTCCACCAGCTGCATCCACGGCTCGCGCGGCAAGGCCAAGCCCGCTAGCCCGCATCTCCTGTCCGAACCGCGCATTGTGGCCGAAATCGCCAAACGCATCACGCCGCCCAACCCGCATGTCGACTGGGACAAGTGGGTAGGGGACTATGCGCTGGTCCGCGACGCGATCGAGGCGACCTACCCGGAGGTGTTCAAGGATTTCAACAAGCGCCTCTTCACCCCCGGCGGCTTCTGGAAAGGCAACAAGGCGGCCGAGCGCGTCTGGCTGACGGAAAGCGGCAAGGCGGAGTTCCTCGCCCCCTCCGACCTCAGCGCCACCGGCTTTGCTGACGCGCCGGGCCGTTTCCGCCTGATGACGCTACGCTCGAACGATCAGTTCAACACTACCATTTATGGCTATCATGACCGTTTTCGTGGCATCAAGGGGACGCGTGACGTGCTGCTGATCAACGAGGACGACATGGCCGAGGCGGGACTGAAGAACGGGCAGATCGTGGCGCTGGAAAGCGATGCGGAAGACGGCATTTCGCGCAAGCGCCCCGGCCTTATCGTCACGCCCTATTCGATCCCGCGCGGTTGCCTAGGCGCCTACTATCCCGAGGCCAACGTGCTGATGCCCGTCGAGCATCATGCCGAGGAAAGCCATGTTCCCGCCGCCAAATCCGTGCCGGTGCGCATCGTCGCGTGAACGGCGCGACGTCCCGGCCGTTCCTGCGCATCGACCGGGACGGCGCGACCGAGCCGATCGAGCGCGCCATTGCCGAGGAATCGCCGGTCGCGATCGAGGTGAACGGCCTTGGCTATGCCGTGCTGATGGCGACGCCGCAGCAACTCCACGACCTCGCGATCGGCTTCGCGATGACCGAGCGGCTGATCGACGGCATCGACGATGTGACCGACACCGACCTGCACGCCACGACCGGCGGCCACATCCTGCGCCTCCAACTCCATGATCGGGTAGCGCATCGCATCACCGATCGCGTCCGCCATCGTGCGACAGACTCCTCCTGCGGCCTGTGCGGATTGGAAAATCTGGAGCAGGCGCTCCGTCCGCTGCCGTCGATCTCCAAACCCTGGGCGGGCGACGACGCCGTCATCTTCCGCGCGCTCGCCGCTCTCGACCAGGCGCAGCCACTCGGCAGCGCGACCCGCGCCGTCCATGCCGCTGCATTTTGTGACGGAAAAGGAACGATTCAGTTGGTCCGAGAAGATGTCGGTCGCCACAACGCGTTCGACAAGCTGATCGGCGCGATGCTTAAGACGCCAAATCAATGGGATAATGGCTTCGCCCTGCTGACTTCGCGCTGTTCTTACGAGCTGGTGGAAAAGGCGGTTCTGGCCGGTTGTCCCATGCTCGCCACCATCTCCGCCCCCACCAGCCTAGCCGTGTCCCGCGCCGCCGAAGCCGGCCTCACCCTGCGCACGCTGGCCCGGCCCGACGCCATGCTGGGCCTGCCCGCGCAACAGGTGCGATAAATGCAAAATCTGTCCACTTCAGTGTCACTATTGCCGCTACGCCATGGCCGCTGACCGCTCATCCCTGCGCATCCTCGGCGCAGTTCTAGCGGGCGGAAGATCGTCCCGCTTCGGCAGCGACAAGGCGTTGGCGCTGCTCGACGGCAGGCCGCTGATCCATCACGCGATCAACGCACTCGCCCGCCACACCGATCATGTCATCATCTGTGGCGGCGACCGCCCCGGCTTCCCTAGTATCCCCGACCGTCCCGCGCCCGATCAAGGCCCGCTCGGTGGACTCAACGCCGCCCTGCACCATGCGGCGGCGCAAGGCTATGACGCGGTCCTCACCACCGGCTGCGACATGCCCAAATTCCCCGACGACGCAGCACGGGCGCTTCTAGCCGCCGGAACGGCCGTGCTGAAAGGCCATCATCTCATCGGCCTCTGGCCCGCCAGCCTCGCGCCGCTACTGGACCAGCATCTTGCCCAAACGCCCGACCGCTCGCTCTTCGGCTGGATCGCAAAGGCAGGCGCGCAGACGGTGACGGTCCCCGGCCTCGACCTCCCCAACATCAACCGCGCAGAAGACCTCGCGGCACTCTCCCGCCGCAGATAGCGTCAGCTTTTCAAGACTATCCGAGGCAGCGCGTCGATCGGCTCAACGCTGATCGACCGGAACCATGTCTCCGCGCCTTCGGACTGCAACTGGATCTGCCCATGGGTCAGCGCCTCGCGACTACCATCCGGCTTCACGACCGCCAGATCACGCACCTCCGCGACCGGCACGCCATTGACGACATGCACCGCGCGGTCGCCCAGAACATAGAGGTCCAGCACGTTCCATTGGCCAATCGGCTTTTCCGCATCGGTCGCCGCCTCGACATTCCAGGTCGGCGTGCCATTTACCATCTCGACTGGGCGACCACCGACACGGAAGCGCAGATGCGGTGCGATGATCGACGGGTCCGACACCGCCGTCGTCATACCGCGCAGCTTGCCGCCCACCATCACGATCATGCCTGTCGACCCCTTCATGATCTCGAACTCGGCGGAGGGCTGCCATGTACCGAACACCTCGCCCGGAACGCCATGCGTATGATAAAGCAGGCCATTGTTGCGCGGCTGCGTCTCGCGCGGGGCATAGGTCTTGTCACCCCACTTATATTCCAGCCGCAGATGATAGTTGGAAAGGTCCGCGCGATGCACCAGCGCCCCCCAGCTTTCCCCCTTGACCCAGATCGCGGGCTTTCCGTCCACCATCTTCACGGCAAAGTCGCCGCTGGTATCGCGGCCGGTGCCGATCGGCTTGACGGTAAGGTTCGGCTTGTAGGTGAGCGACGGATCGGCATAGCCAAGCCACGGCGTCCATCCATCCAGGCTCCTGCCATCGAACAACTGCGTGGCAGGACCAGTGGCGCGGGGCAGAGCAGTGAGCGCCAGTTTCTGCGGCGCGGCGGCAGGATCGCCTGCAATCGCCCGCGCCTTCTCGATCGAGCATTGCGCATCCACCATGCTCGATGCGACCAGCAAACCTGCTGCCAACAGCTTCCAACCCATATGCCTCAAACCCCTGATCTCGATGCCACGGAAATCAGCGAGCCGACAGCCCCAAGTCAATTCAACCCATGGTCGTAGGTCAGGTGGTCGCGACCGCCCGCTGTCGCCGCCGCGCCGGAAGGAACCGCGCACCAAGCAGCAGCGCGACGATCACGCCATAGAAGATCGGATCGCTATGGTCCGCCTTCACGAGCAGATAATAATGTGCCACGCCCATCGCCGCGATCAGATAGACCAGCCGATGCAGTCGCTGCCAGTTCCGCGGCCGCATCTTGCGTCGCACCTTGTTGAAGGATGTGACGGCCAGCGGCACCAGCAGCACGAACGCCGCCATGCCGATAGTGATGTAGGGGCGCTTGACGATATCTTTCCAGATGCTGGCAAGGTCCAGCTCCTGATCGATCACGACATACATCAGCAGGTGCAGCGTCACATAGGCAAAGGCCCACAGCCCTATCCGCCGTCGATAGCGCATGACCCGCGTCACGCCTGCCAGCTTCGCCAGCGGACTGATCGCCAGCGTGATGCACAGGAACTGTAGCGCCCACACACCGAGTTGATGCAGCACATATTGTACGGGATTGGCGGTCAGGTCGCCGGTAAAGCCCTGCGCCAGCAGGATCAGCAGCGGCGCGGCACACAGCAGCCATACGACAGCGGATTCGACCCGAAGCGCGGTCTTCGATGGTGCTGCTGCCATCAGTAAAGTGTCTTCGGATTAAGCCCGCGATACAGGCCCGCGACCTGATCGCCATAGCCGTTGAACGGCAGCGTCTTGCGGCGGAAGAACTCGCCGATCCGTCGCTCCTTCGCCTGTGACCAGCGGGGATGATCCACGTCGGGATTCACATTGCCGTAGAAGCCATATTCATTGGGCGCGAGCAGGTTCCAGCTCGTCTTGGGGCGCAGCGCCGTGAACTGGATGCGGACGATCGACTTGATGCCCTTGAACCCGTATTTCCACGGCGTCACCAGCCGCATCGGCGCGCCATTCTGGTTGGGCAGCGTCTGGCCGTACAGCCCCACCGCCATCAGTGCGAGCGGGTTCATCGCCTCATCAAGCCGCAGCGCCTCCTGATACGGCCAGTTGATGACATCGCTGCGTTGCCCCGGCATCTGCTTGGGATCGAGCAGCGTCTGAAACGCGACATATTTTGCCTGGCTGGTCGGCTGCGCCATCGCGATCAGCTTGGCGAGCGGGAAGCCCACCCACGGGATCACCATCGACCAAGCCTCGACGCAGCGCATGCGATAGATGCGCTCCTCCAGCGGAAAGCGGCGGACAAGATCGTCGATGCCATATTTGCCCGGCTTGTCGCACAGGCCCGCGATCGTCACCGTCCACGGCCGCGTCCGCATCATTTTGGCATAGGTGGCGGGATCGCTCTTGTCCGTGCCGAACTCGTAGAAGTTATTATAGCTCGTCACATCGTCGAGCGGCGTCTTGTCCTCGTCGATCTTCATGCGATTGGGACTATATTTGAGCGCTGCGGCTTCAGCCGGTTGCGCACCCAGCAGCGCCGCCGCGCCTATGCCGCCGCTCGCCATCATGAACTCGCGTCGCCGCAGATACAGGCTCTCGTTAGTGACGTCATTGTCGGTCAGGTCGGGCGCGGATCGGATCAGCATGGCAAGCTCCTGGCGATGATCGTCCCTGTCTATCCTGCCTATACTGAACAGCGAACGAACGGAAGGGCGGGGACAGGGTGGCGACGCCCCGTCCCGCATTCCGTTCCGATGCTACAGGTTACAAACCGTAACGCCCTGCAACATGCCGCAGTGGCAAGGCCATGTCAGCCTTACTGAACGAAGGTCAGCGACAGATTCTCGGCATTCTTTGGAATGTCGATCCGGCTTTCGTTAATCGACGCTTCCTCGCCAGGCTTCAGCCGCGACTTGTCGGCTTTCGTCGTCCAGCTGAACACCAGCCGGTTCTGCCGGTCGCGCAGTTGGACCAGCACCGGCGGCACAGGCAAAGTGTCCGCCCCGCTGTTGACGATGCGCGCGCCGAACGCGAAATATTCCTCCCCGGTCGGCAGCTTGCGCCGCTCGGCGGGTTTGGAGAGATAGAAGAGCAGGTCGGGATCGCCTTCTTCCGCGACCAGCCCCAAATTGACGGCCCAGGCAGGAGGCCCGAACTGCCATAGCGCCGCGCCTGCCGCCGCCACGACGATGGCAAAGGCGATCGCCCCCCATGTCAGCAGCTTCAGTCGGTTGCGGCGCGGCTTGAACGGCGGCTGCGCGGCGCTATGGCAGTTCGGGCCTCCTGCCTGGGCCGTCAATTTGGGGCTGGTCGCGGA
>CAJYHD010000460.1 GCA_913773715.1 uncultured Sphingobium sp. | reverse complement strand
CCGAAGTTGATCGTGTAGTTCTGGATTTCCGTGTCACCGAACGACGGGTCCGCCGCGTCGGTGACATGCTCCAGTTCCTGAATATAGTCGGACATCAGTCCTTATCCTCTGGCTTGGCAGCACCCTTGCCGTCGTCGGTATGCTCTGTCGGCTTTACCGGAGCGTCGGCAGACTTTTCTGCGGCCTTGCTGTTGGCAGGCTCGCCCGCACCCGTATCCTGCGGCTTCTCGGTTACCTTGGGCTTGTCGCCCTTTTCCTCGCCCTTGGGCGCGGCAGGCGGTGGCGGCGGAGCGGGAGCCGCACTCGGCGCGCCGGGCGCCTGCGGCGCCTTTTCATCGCCTGGCAGCACATATTGCGCACCTTCCCAGGGACTCATGAAGTCGAAGCTGCGGAAGTCCTGCGCCAGCTTCACCGGTTCATAGACGACGCGCTTGTCTTCCTCGGAGTAACGCAATTCGACATAGCCGGTGAGCGGGAAGTCCTTACGCTGCGGATGACCGCGGAAGCCATAGTCGGTAAGGATGCGACGAAGGTCGCGATTGCCCTCGAACACCACGCCGTACATATCGAACACCTCGCGCTCCAGCCAGCCCGCTACGGGCCAGATGTGCGTGACGGTGGGAACGGGCGTATCCTCGTCGGTCGAAACCTTGACGCGGATGCGGTGGTTCTTGGTGACGGAGAGCAGATGGTAGCAGACCTCGAACCGCTCTGCGCGATCGGGATAATCGACGCCCGCGATTTCCATCAGCTGCTGATACTGGCCGCCTACCCGCAACGCTTCCATCGCGTCGGCGAGGCTTTCCCGCACGACGGTGAAGCTCAGTTCATCGGCATGATCGACGGTTTCGACCAGCATTGAACCGAGCATCGCGGCAATGTCATCCGCGATGCCGGGGATGGTCCCGATCCTAGGAGCAGAATGACTCATATCAGCGCTCAATCGTTCCAATGCGGCGGATCTTCCGCTGCAACTGCATCACGCCATAGAGCAGCGCTTCGGCAGTGGGCGGACATCCGGGGACGTAGATATCGACCGGCACGATGCGATCGCAGCCACGCACTACCGAATAGCTGTAGTGATAATAGCCACCACCGTTGGCGCAGCTGCCCATCGAAATCACATATTTCGGTTCGGACATCTGGTCGTAAACCTTGCGCAACGCCGGAGCCATCTTGTTGCACAGCGTACCTGCGACGATCATGACGTCGGACTGGCGCGGGGATGCTCGCGGCGCAGCGCCGAAACGCTCCATGTCATAGCGCGGCATGTTGACGTGGATCATTTCGACTGCGCAGCAGGCAAGGCCAAAGGTCATCCACCAAAGCGAGCCGGTGCGCGCCCATTGAAACAGTTCCTCGGTCGAGGTGACAAGGAAACCCTTGTCACTCACTTCGCTGTTCAGCGCGTTGAAGAAGTTCTGGTCGGGCTGGGTTCCCGCGGGCGGCAGGGTGCCGGGCACGGGCCGCTCAAGTTCTACTCCCAATCGAGTGCTCCCTTCTTCCACGCATAAACGAGGCCGAGCACCAGCTCCGCTATGAAGATCATCATGGTCGCCCAGCCGGCCCAGCCGATCTGGTCGAGGCTGACTGCCCACGGAAAGAGAAAGGCCGCTTCCAGATCAAAGATGATGAACAGGATAGCCACCAGATAGAAGCGCACGTCGAACTGGCTGCGCGGCTCTTCGAACGCGGGGAAGCCGCATTCATATTCAGAGAGCTTGGCCGGATCAGGCTTGTGTGCGCCGGTCAGGCGACCAACCAGCATCGGCAGGAACACAAAGGTTCCCGAAAGAAGCAGCGCAATCCCGAGAAAGATCAGGATTGGCAGATATTGGGCGAGATCGACCAACGGTATCCCCTGGGCGAAAATAGAGTGTTGGGGGCGCTTTAGGCCCGCTGCATATGCGAAGCAAGGGGCGAGGGCAGTGAGAATGAATCGCAAAAAGCCCAAGCGCCTTAATCGCTTGAGGCGCTTTAGCTTATCGCAGCGCCCCGGCCACTAACTTATGTAGCTTGCTGTGGATCGCGTCGTTTCCGGCAATCACTTCCTTGCGCTCGATCACTTGATCGCCGCCACGGAAGTCGCTGACGAAACCGCCCGCCTCTCGCACCAGCAACATCCCTGCCGCAACGTCCCATGGCTGAAGGCCGCTTTCCCAATAGCCATCGTAGCGGCCCGAGGCGACATGGGCGAGGTCCAGCGCGGCGGCACCGAAGCGGCGCAAGCCCGCGACGGACGGTGCGACGGCTCCGAAGACGCGGCTCCACTGCGCCATGTCACCATGGCCCATGAAGGGGATGCCGGTCGCGATCAGGCAGTCTGCAAGGTCACGGCGCGCTGAGACGCGCAGGCGCTGGTCATGACGCCAAGCGCCACGGCTCTTTTCCGCCCAATAGCTTTCGTCAGTGACGGGCTGATAGATGAGGCCGGTCGTCACTTCCCGCTTGGTACCGCCAAACAGCGGCTCTTCGACCGCGATCGAAATGGCGAAGTGGGGGATACCGTGCAGGAAATTGCTGGTGCCATCGAGCGGATCGATGATCCAGCGGGGCTTGGTGGGGTCGCCCGCGATCTCACCGCTTTCTTCGACCAGGAAACCCCAGTCGGGCCGTGCCTTCTGCAATTCCTCGACCAGCGTCTTTTCCGCCTGCTGGTCGGCCTTCGACACGAAGTCGGCAGGCCCCTTGCGGCTGACCTGAAGATGCTCGACCTCGCCGAAGTCGCGACGAAGGCGGGAGCCTGCCTTGCGGGCGGCGCGCTCCATGACGGTGAGAAGGCCGGAATGGGATGCCATGATAAAAAATCTCCCTCCCCCGCTCAGGGCGCGGAGGAGATATTCAGGGGTTTATCGGCTGCGCGGCTGCGCAGGCTGGCCGGGCTTTGGCGCAGGGGACGGCGTCGCACCGGGCTTGGAACCGGGATGCAGGCCGCAAACCCCAGCCATGGCGGTCAGCACCTTGTTCGGGTCCTTGGGATCGAGCTTGTTGCCTTCGATGACCTTGGTCGTGGCGTCGCTCATCTTGCCGAACGGATTTTCGTAGAGGCAGACGAACAGGGCATTCTTGACCGGCTCGTCCACTTCCTTCGACTGGAGCGCGCTCAGCAGCACCTTCAAATGAAAGGCAGCTGTTTCGACCTGCACCTTGGACGGCGCCGGGTTGGCGGCAGGCGCGGCAGCAAGAGCAGCCGAGCCAGCCATCAGAGCAACCGCCGCAGCGGCGATGCGGAGCGCGCGTGTCATCAGTCCGCCCGCTTCACATATTCGCGTTCATAGACATCGACGACGATGCGCGTACCCGTGACGATATGCGGCGGCACCATGACGCGGACGCCATTGTCGAGGATCGCGGGCTTGTAGCTGGCCGAAGCGGTCTGCCCCTTCACCACGGCGTCGGCTTCCACCACGGTCGCTTCGACCGTTTCGGGCAGCTGGACGCTGATCGGGCGCTCTTCATACATTTCGAGCATGACCATCATGCCGTCCTGAAGGAAGGCGGAGGCTTCGCCGACCAGATCCTGCGGCAGATTGATCTGCTCGTAGGTTTCAGTGTCCATGAAAACGAGCATGTCGCCTTCTGCATAAAGATACTGGAAATCCTTGGTATCGAGACGGATGCGCTCGACAGTTTCGGCGGAGCGGAACCGAACGTTGTTCTTTCGACCGTCAATCAGATTCTTCAGCTCGACCTGCATATAGGCGCCGCCCTTGCCGGGCTGGGTGTGCTGGATCTTCACGGCGCGCCACAGACCGCCGTCATATTCGATATTGTTGCCGGGACGAATCTCGACGCCGCTGATCTTCATGGGAAGAGCCTGCCTATATGTTCAAGGATGAAAAGAGCCTGCCTGCGAAAGGCTGCGTGCCATCTACAGCGGGACGGCGGGAAGGGCAAGGGGTGGCGGACGTCAGCGTTTCGTCAGCAGCGGATAGGGATTGATCGCGCGTCCCCGATACCAGGGATCGCCGGGACGCAGGACGTGGACGGCGAAATGGAGATGTGGTGCGGAGGGATCGGCATTGCCCGTGCTGCCGACATAGCCGAGCAACGTGCCGCGACGAACCCCCTGCCCTTCGCGGATGCCCGGCGCATAATCGTCGAGATGCGCGTAATAGTAGATCAGTCGACCGCCGAAAGCGCGCTGATATAGGGTGCGTCCACCATCCCCGCTCCAGAAGAGTTTTTCGATGCGGCCATCCGCTGCGGCGCGAACTTCCGTCCCACGCGCCGCCATGATGTCGATCGCGTCGTGGCGGCGGGCGCCCAATGCGCGCCCCTGGCTGAAAGTGTCGGTCAACGCGACGGGCGAAACGCCGACTACAGGGATCAGAAGCGGACCGGCGGAGATCGTCATCATTGATGGCCGCGACGGTGACGCTTCCTGTCGAACACTTGGAGCTGGCTCAGGCGCGGGCCTTTCCTCAACCGGGTCGATCCTGACACAAGCGCGGAAGAAAAAAACCACCGCCAGCAAGGCGAGCGCTGCCAGCCCCCACCGCCGCGCACTCATGGTCACGGCTGGAATTTCGCCTTGATCCCCGCCTTTACCATCTGCGCGAGACGTGCTGCATCCCAGTTGGTAAGGCGGATGCAGCCATGGCTTTCTGTCCGGCCGATCAGTTGCGGCTCCGGTGTCCCGTGGATGCCATAATGGTCCTTGGAAATGTCGATCCACACCACGCCGACCGGGCCGTTGGGACCGGGCTTTAGCACCGCCTTCTGATCCTTGGACGAAGCATCCCAGAAGAGGTCGGGATTATAATGGAAATCGGGATTGCGGCTGACACCCTTGATTGTCCATTCGCCGATGGGGAGCGGATCATGCTGAGACCCGGTCGTGACCGGGAACTGGGCGATGAGCTTGTTGGCGGCGTCATAGACGCGCAGCAGGCCGTCCGACTTGTCGACTACCAGATGATCGGCCTGCGGCTGATCCTTGGCCACGCCAAGGCCTGCAAGCGTTTCACCCCAGCCCCGTTCGTCGCCCTCGATCTGCGCGACGGGCTGGTTGGGGATGGCTGGGACGCGAACGACCAGGCCCGCACCGACCTTCGCCCCCTTTTCGTTGATCGCCACAAGCGTTTCGGGTGTCGTGTGGAAGCGCTCGGCCAGCTTTTCCAGCAGATTGCGATAGGTGAGCGCTGGAAGCGAAGCCTGCTTATCTAGGCCCTTGGGAATGTTGAAGAATGGCCCGCGCGCGAAGTCGGCGGGAATGCGGACCAGCCAGGTCGCGGGCTGCTGGTCGCCTGCCAGCAGCGCAGCCGATGTCTTCTCGTCATATTCGCCGGTCACGGGCAGCCCCTTCGCCTCCTGATAGCCCTTCAGCGCGTCGGTGAAGCTCATGCCGTCTTTGCCGTCCAGCACCCCGGGGGAGAAACCCGCCCGATCAAGCGCGACCTGTGCCTGAAGGATGGAACTGGGCTGCCATGGCTTGTTTGCCGGTTCGGGGACGACCTGGAAATCATAGGTGTCAGCGGCAGGCGCGCCCGCAGCTTTCGTTGGCGCACCTGTTTCGTTTGCCTGACGGCTCTCGTTCGCATCGGTTACATTGATATTGCAGGCCGTGCAGAGCAGGACGGCGGACAACAGGCTGTTCTTCAAGGCACGGCTCTCCCTCTAAAAGGCATCGTTGTGGAAGAGTAACGCTCTGGCGGCACAAAGGGTGCGTTCGCCATTGCCCTTGCGGAACCTAGGCCTTAAGGCCCGTCTGCATGGACGACAATACCCGCCGCGCCGCCCTGGACTATCACCGCTATCCTCAGCCGGGTAAGCTCCGCATCGAGCCGACTAAGCGCATGGTGAACCAGCGCGATTTGGCGCTGGCCTATTCGCCGGGCGTCGCCGCGCCATGCGAGGAGATCGCCGCAGATCCCGACAAGGCGATGGACTATACCGCGCGCGGAAACTTGGTAGCGGTAATTTCAAATGGCACGGCAGTGCTGGGGCTGGGTGCGATCGGCGCGCTTGCGTCCAAGCCGGTGATGGAAGGCAAGGCCGTCCTCTTCAAGAAATTCGCCGACATCGACGTGTTCGACATCGAGGTCGACACGACCGATCCCGACAAATTCGTCGAGGCCGTGGCCCTGCTCGAACCGACCTTCGGCGGGATCAATCTGGAAGACATCAAGGCGCCTGAATGCTTCGCCATCGAGCGGCGGCTGAAGGAGCGGATGAACATTCCGGTCTTCCACGACGATCAGCATGGCACCGCCATCGTCGTCGCGGCCGCCGTGACCAACGCACTGGTGTTGCAGGGTAAGACGCTCGCGGAGGCCAAGCTAGTGACATCGGGCGCGGGCGCGGCGGCGCTCGCCTGCGTCGACTTGCTGGTGTCGATGGGCCTGCCGGTCGAAAACGTCACCATGACGGACAAGGACGGCGTCATCCATTCGGGGCGCGAGGGCATGTTGCCGAACATGGCCCGCTATGCCCGCACGACCAACGCCCGTACGCTGCCCGATGTGTTGCCGGGGGCGAACCTGTTCCTGGGCCTGTCGGCACCCGGCGTGCTGAAGCCGGAATGGTTGCCGCTGATGGCGCCCAACCCGCTGATCTTCGCGCTCGCCAACCCGGAGCCGGAAATCCGGCCCGAAGCCGCGCGGGAGGTGCGCCCCGACGCGATCATCGCGACGGGCCGGTCGGATTATCCCAATCAGGTCAACAACGTCCTGTGCTTCCCCTATATCTTCCGCGGCGCGCTGGACGTGGGCGCGACGCAGATCAACGAAGCGATGAAGGCGGCGGCGGCGCAGGCGATCGCCAACCTTGCGCGCCTGCCCGCGCATGACAGCGTGGCGCAGGCCTATGGCGGGCGCAAGCTGGTGTTCGGGCCGGACTATATCATCCCTACGCCGTTTGATCCGCGCCTGATCG
>CAJYHD010000459.1 GCA_913773715.1 uncultured Sphingobium sp. | reverse complement strand
GACTCCGAATCCGGATGTCCTCTGCAACCGGGAGGTGAAATTTGACGTATTCATGAAAACGGCAATGTCACTGGGAGCGGATCGTGCGCGAGGCCGGGGTCGCGGCGATCCCGGTGTCCGCCTTCTGCCCCGACGGCGCGATCAGCCACTTAGTCCGCCTCTGCTTCGCCAAGAACGATGCGACGCTGGACGAGGCCGTGCGGCGGCTTGCCGAATTCCGGGCGAAGGCGGTTGCGACGGCTGGGGAAGGCGGCTAGGTTCACTTTTCGTTCCAGCCGAGGATTATCATGGACCTTCTGCCGCTCTTGCTTGTCATCGTCGCGTTGGTGATCGGCCTTGCAGTCGGGTGGATATTGCGCGGCAAAGGCGTCGAGCCGTTGCGGACAGAAAAGGCCGCGCTTGCCGAGCGGCTGGAGCTGGCGGCGGAACAGCGCAACGGCGCACTGCGTGAACTGGTCGTGGCGCAGGAGCGAGCGGCGCAGACGGGGGCCATCACGCAGCAGCTGGAGGCGGAGCGAACCGCGCGCGGGCTTGCCGAGCGCGATTTGGCAGCGCTGCGATCCGATGCACAGGCGCGGTCCGAAGCGTTCGAAGCGCAGATCGTCGCGCTGCGCGAGGCGAAGGAGCAATTGTCCGCGCAATTTAGCGAGATCGGCGGCAAACTGCTGCATCAGGCGCAGCATTATTTTCTGGAGCGCGCTGACCAGCGCATGGCGCAGGAGCGGGAGAAGAGCGAGGCGCAGTTGAAGTCGCTGTTGATGCCCGTCGAAACGACGCTGAAACGCTATGAGGAAGGGCTGCTCAAGGTCGAGAAGGAGCGCGTGGGCAGCTACGCCGAGCTGAAAGAGGCCGTCGCGCAGATGCAGCAGGGGCAAAGCCAGGTGCGCGACGAGACGGCGAAGCTGGTCAACGCCCTTCGCGCCGCGCCCAAGACGCGCGGTCGCTGGGGCGAGCAGCAGTTCAAGAATCTGATCGAGACGGCAGGCCTGTCGCCCTTCGTCGATTTTCGCGAGGAAGTGTCGGTGGCGGTCGAGGATGGACGGCTGCGGCCCGACTTCGTCATCCGCCTGCCCGGCGACCAGCAACTGGTGGTCGACGTCAAATGCTCGCTCGACGCTTACCTCAATGCGGTCGAACAAGTGGATAATGCCACGCGTGAACGGTATCTATCCGATCATGCGCGCGCCGTGCGGACCCATGCCGACGCGCTGGGGCGCAAGGCCTATTGGGAGCAGTTCGACAAGGCTCCCGACTTCGTCATCATGTATGTGCCGGGCGACAATTTCGTCACCGCCGCGCTGGAGGCGGACATGGACTTGTGGGAACGCGCGGCGAAGAACCGGGTCATCATCTGCGGCCCCGCGACATTCCTTCCCCTCGCCCGCACGCTGGCGGGGCATTGGCGGCAGGCCAAGTTGCAGGATGAAGCGCGGCAGGTCGGGCAGCTGGGCAAGGATCTCTACGAGCGGCTCGCGGTGGCGGCGGGCCATTTGAAGCGCGTCGGATCGGGCCTCACTACCGCAGTCGACAATTACAACAAATTCGTCGGCAGTTTCGACCGCAGCGTTCTGCCCGCCGGGCGGCGCTTCCGCGATCTCAATATCGAGACGGGTAATAAGGAGATTGAGGTGGTGGAGCCGCTCGACCTGATGGCGCGCGAGCCGCAGGCGGAGGAAGCGCGCGCGCTGCCACACGCAGCGGAATAAGGTCGGTCAGGCGTCGGCGGCTTCACGTGGCGCGGACGTCGGCGCGCGGACGCCTGCGCGATGGCGGCGGGCGAGTTCGCGCTTGAGGTCCTCGGGCTTGGGCGCGACGAGGAAGCCGAAGCTGACCGTGCCGTCCTTCGTCTCGACCGCGTGGTGCAGGCGATGCGCTTGGACGATGCGCTTCATATAGGTCGAGCGGGGGACATAGCGGTGGCTCACCCGGCGGTGGACGATGATGTCGTGGAAGCCGAGATAGATCGCGCCATAGGCCGCGATGCCCGCGCCGACGGCGGTCGCCCAATCGCCCCAGCCCCACTGCACGCCGCCCAGCAGCAGGATGATGGAGGGCAGCGCGAAGATCACAAAATAGAGGTCGTTCGCTTCCCACATGCCGGTGCGCGGGCGATGATGGCTGGCGTGAAGGAACCAGCCGGGGCCGTGCATGACCCAGCGGTGCATGACATAGGCGAAGCCCTCCATCGCGGCGACGGTGGCGAGGAAGATCAGGGCGAGCAGAAGCGGCGACATGCTGGCCTATATAGGCGTGGTGATGGCTTTGCGCGAGCCTGTTGAGGCCGGCGGCTCCAACAGGGTTGCAGCGTTGCCAACCCGCGTAGAGGGGCCTTCCAGAAGTGAAGGGCTTCGACAGGCCCAGCCCGAACGGGAATGGTGCCTTTAGCGGTATAGGTCGAAAATGTGAAACTCACCCCTTTGCCGCCCGGAAGCGCGCCAGGCCCGCGTCGAGGTCCGCGATCAGGTCGGCAGGGTCTTCGAGACCGATGTGGAGCCGGATGGCGGGGCCTCCCGCCTGCCAGGGCGTCACCGTTCGGTAGCGTGCGGGATCGACCGGGAGCGCAAGGCTTTCGAAACCGCCCCAGCTATAGCCGATACCGAAATGCGCGAGACCGTCGATCAGCGCCGCGCGCGCCTTTTCATCGCCGCCGTCGAGAATGAAGGTGAAGAGGCCGGAGGAGCCGGTAAAATCGCGCTGCCAGATATCGTGACCGGGGCAGTCGGGCAAGGCGGGGTGAAGGACGCGGGCGACGCCGGGTCGGTCCTTCAGCCAGCGCGCGACGGCGAGCGCGCCCGCCTCATGTTGCTTCAATCGGACGCCCAGCGTGCGCAGGCCGCGCGAGGCGAGCCACGCATCGTCCGGGCTGGTCATCTGGCCGAAGAGATAGGCGGTCTGACGCAACTTGCCAAACCAGTCTGCGTTCGCCGTGACGCTGCCAAGCATGACGTCGGAGTGGCCGACGATATATTTTGTGCAGGCGAGGATCGAAACGTCGACGCCATGGGACAACGCAGGGAAGAACAGCGGCGTCGCCCAGGTATTGTCGAGCAGGGTGACGATGCCCTTCTCCCGAGCGAGACGGCAGATTTCGGGCACATCCTGCACCTCGAACGTCAGGCTACCGGGGCTTTCGAGGAAGATGGCGCGGACGGCCGGATCGGCAAGCGATTCACTGACATGGACACTATCGCACGGATCGTAATAGATTGTTTCGATGCCGAAATTTTTTAGATGCTGCTCGCAAAAAGCGCGGGTGGGATCATAGGCGCTGTCTACCATCAGCAGCTTGTCCCCCGGCTTCAGCACCGCGAG
>CAJYHD010000458.1 GCA_913773715.1 uncultured Sphingobium sp. | reverse complement strand
ACAGCACTTCCACGATCCGGTCGAGATCGCGGCGCTTCTTGTCCGGGAGATGTGCAACGTCGTCGCGCATGATGCTATTCCTAGCGAACCGTTACGGATGCGTACATCCTTTGTACTCATGGGATGCCTGCGCTCGCCTCATGGCGGAGCGTCCTCCTCCGCTTCCATGAGGGCGACGAGCACGCGCACGATAACCTGTTCGACGTCACGTGCTGTGCATACATGGCGGCGCGCCGCTTCGTCGTAATCCAGCCCATCGATACGCACGCTAGCGAAGATCGCACGGTCACCCGGCGGCAGTGCGTTCCAGGCGCGCAACCGCGCCTGGAATTGCAGGTCCCGCGTCATGACGGGCGCCCCTCATCCGCTGCAAAGCCGAGCAGATAGTCCGCCGCCTTGCTGGCAGCACTCGCGGCCCGGAAGATCGCCTTGTCGTCGTGGCGCAGCACCTGGAGCCATGAGCCGATATAGTCGGCATGGCGCACCGTCGGTTTGATCGACAGCGACGCACAGGCGAAGGCACTTGCCATCTCGGCAACGAGCTCTTCGCGCGCATAACTGGCGCTGCCGAAGGCGCCCGTCTGGTCGCGATCCAATCGGTTCGGGTGTCCCGTCCAATGGCCAAGTTCGTGCAGCGCGGTGCGGTACCAGTTGATCGGCGCGCGGAAGGCCGCAACCGGTGGCACCGCGACATAGTCGGCCGCCGGATGGTAAAAGGCGCGGTCGCCGCCGATCCGAACGTCCGCGCCGCTCGCCTCAATAATGGCCGCGACCTCGGGCAGGATCTCGATTTCAGGACGAACCTCCGGCGCTTGCGTCAGCGCGTCGGGCAGGCCTTCGCATTGGTCGATGTTGAAGACAGTGAAGCGCTTGAGGAAGGCAATGGTGCGCGCTTCCCGCTCGTTATCGTCTGCGCTGTCATCCTTGGCCTTCGGCGTGAAGCGATCGGCATAGCAGACGGTGGCACCGCGCTCGCCTTTGCGGACATTGCCACCCGCTGCCTGCGCTTGGGCGTACGTCAGCCAGCGCTGCGAGCTGTACCCGCCCTCAATGACCCTGGCCCACAGGATCAGGACGTTGATCCCGGAATAGCGCCGCCCGGTCACCCCGTTTGCCGGCATGGTGCAGGCACAGGCCGCGCTGTCCCAAGGCTGCACCCAGGGCAGTCGCCCTTCCTCCAGTTCGGCAATCACGCGGGCCGTCACTTCGGCAGAGAGGGACTGACGTTGGTCGATGGTCCTGGACATGATCCTCGCTCCTTCAAACCACCGCAGCCCGGCCGGAAAGGCGGGGGTGGGCGGCAGGAGCGGACCGACAGTCCCGCCGAGAGGAGGCGGGCTGCACCCAACGGGCCGAAACGTACGTGGAGGACCGGCGCAGCCGGTTGTAGCACGCCGCGGCGGGACTACAGGGCCGTGACGCCCACCCTCGCCAGACGCGCCCGGCGCGTACACCAGCGCGGGGACCTCGCGCTGTCCGCTGACGGTGCGCCATGCGCACCGTCACCCGTCAGGGATCGCAACCCGCATGGGCCGAGACGGCACGGCTCGGCGCCGCACCAGCGGCGTAGAGCCCGGTCCTGCGGCATCGCAGGAGACGGCAGCACTCAGCTTTCTGGATGTCCCTCGAAAGTGCCTCGGTGACCTCAGTCAGACACTCCTACTGATCAGGCAAAAGCAGGACCTTGGCGGCTCCCATCCCAAGAGCCGCGAGGCAATGCCATGCCCACCAACCCCGACCGCATCCTGCGTCTAAAGGCCGTCCTCGACCAAACCGGGCTTTGCCGATCCACCCTCTACCGCAAGATGGCCAATGGCACCTTTCCAAAGAACATCCAGCTCAGCACGCGCTGCGTGGGCTGGCGCGCCTCAGCCGTCGAGGCATGGCTGCACAATCCGATGTTCTACCATGTCGATGATTATCTCGCCGGATAAGCGCATTTGCGAACCATCGCAGCGTTCCAACTTGGTTTCAGAAATTACCTAAAAATCTGCCGCCCGAGACGCTTGTACCGCGAAGATGCTTTGTTACCCCAACTGGCGTGATGTGGGACGAAGCCGTCATTCCCCGCCTTTCAGCGAATGAGGGGTTTCGGATAGAGCGGTCATTAGCGAGGCATCGGATCGCAACGAAGGCACGACGACGGTTTGGCCGTTTGCTGAATTTCGGGTTTCGGGCAGCGCACCTGTTAGGCCGGCAGCCCTCAGGTTGTTCCAACAATGTTCTTTACTCCGGCGGCGGAATCAGGCACGGGGATTATCCGCAGGATATTCCCAATTTCATCTACCCGGCTTTGGGCGAAGGCTGATTTTCTGGTGTTCCTGTGACCGGAAGCCCAATAGGCTTTTCGTTGCAGGCTGGTTCGATTCGACTCAGCCCATTTTTGATTCGGCTGGTCTTGAAACTTTGGGTTGTTGCTCGATCAACGCCGGAGAAGGTTTGTAATCGGTGGTAATCGTTTTGATTATCCGGGGGAAAGAGCGAACTGGCAATGGCACGTAGCGATCTTCTTATCTCGCTCGTCCGCGCCGGCGCTGCCGGTGATCGCGATGCCTTGCGTACGACGGCCGAAGCGCTTGTCGCCGATGAGCGCGCGAAAAAGCACTACATCGTCGCCGACCGGCTTCAGCGCGCTCTGTCGGCTGTGCCTGTCACGCCGCCTGCGCTGACAGCAACCTCGCCGCATCTTAGCAATGCCAATGGCCGCGAAGCGATCCTTGAAGTCGAGGCGCGTCTTGCGCTCGACGAACTGTTGCTGCCGCTACCAGCCCGCGAGAGCGCTCGTCAGTTGATCGAGGAACATCAGCGGGCCGACGTGCTACGCGCGAGCGGGTTCGAGCCACGTCACCGCGTGTTGCTGTCGGGTCCGCCGGGCAACGGCAAGACCTCGTTCGCCGAGGCGATCGCCGAAGGACTCGGTCTCCCATATTTCCAGGTGCGCTACGATGCACTAATTGGTAGCTATCTCGGCGAGACCAATGCGCGTCTACGCCGGCTGTTCGACTATGTGCGAACCCAGCCGAGCGTGCTCTTCTTCGACGAGTTCGACGCGATCGGTAAGGAACGCGGTGACACCCATGAGACAGGCGAGATCAAGCGCGTGGTCTCGTTCCTGCTCATGCAGCTCGACCAGTTGCCAAGCTATGTGATAATCGTTGCGGCAACTAATCATGGCGAACTCCTCGACCGCGCCGTTTGGCGGCGCTTTCAGATGCGACTCGCGCTGCCAGCACCGCGTCGTTCGGAGATCATGGTATTTCTTGACCGGATAATGTCAGACTGGAGTGAAACGCCGAGCTTGGCATTGTCGAAGATTGCTGCAAAACTTGGCAATGTCAGCTACGCTGAGGCACTCGACTTTTGCCAGAACGTGCGGCGTCGACAAATTCTGGGGCTAGGGGAGGTTTCGATCGATGCGGCGTTGCGTGTTGAACTTGATCTCTGGACCAAGCGTGTAACGCCCGAGGTTCTGAATGCCGAGCGATCCCTCCAAGCCCCTTCTGAGGCTGACCCCACAAGCTGACCGTCCACGGGCGGTCGGCGCCCCTCGTGCCATGCCAAGGCCGGAGGCGTTTTCGGCCGCACGGCAGGCCGAACGCATCGGTCCTAAATTCACCCGCTTGGCGGAGATTCTAGCGCGCGGCGGTGGTGCACTGGAATTGCGTGCTGACCCGACCGCACTATCGCCCGAACGCCTGCTCGTCTTCGAGGTCCGCGGCAGTATCGGCGCTTTCGCCGAAGCCGTCCGGCGCATCCCCGGTCTCGAACTGATCGACGAAGAGGAATTGCAGGCCGACGAGGCTGATAAGCAACCAGTCGCCTATCTGATGGTCCCTGACCTTGTTGCGCTCCGCAACATCGAGTCGCTGTGGCGGCGTTGGCGGACGGGACGGCTCGTTTGGGGCGAGACCGTCTGGTCCAACGTTTTCGAGCGTCTGCGCGACCTGCGCCCGTGGGGGCCATCAGACCGCGTCCAGCCTTATGAAGCGAATATTCTCGCCACCGAGATCGAAGGGCTGGGCGATGCCGAGCCGATTCGCCTCGAGATCGAACTGGTGTTTCGGGCAAACGAAGCGGCGGCGGCGGAGAGTGCGGACAATGTCACTGCTGCGATCGCCGCCCGCGGTGGCCGGATCGTGTCGCAAGCGCGCATTGTCGACATCGCCTATCATGCAATCCTCGCCGATCTGCCGGTCTGGGCGATCCGGCAGATCGTTCAGCAGTCGCCAGAGGGCATCGCCGGGCTCGAAGCGGTGATGCACATTCGACCCCAGAGCGTTGCGACGAGCATTGATGTCGATGATCCGCTAGAGCCCGATCTTGGTGCCATCGCGCCGCGAGCACTCGGCGAACCTATATTGGCGCTGCTCGACGGCGTCCCCGTCGCCAATCATCGTCTGCTCACCGACCATGTGCGGATCGACGACCAGTTCGAGCTGGTGCCTGACGCACTGGTTGCCCACCGCGTTCACGGAACGGCGATGGCCTCGCTCATCGTCCACGGTGATCGCAATCGCACCGAAACGAGCCTGCCGCGTCAAATCCACGTCGTACCCGTCATGGGCAATCGCGATACGTTTCCGCAAGATCGGCTAGTCATCGACATGCTGTACCTTGCGATCATGCGCCTTCGCGAGACCGCACCGCATGTCCTCATTGTCAACCTGTCACTCGGTAATCGCCGACGGCCGTTCCACGGCCAGCTGTCTGCATGGGCGCGGCTGATCGACCGCATGGCGCAGCGGTTCGGGCTGCTATTCATCGTCAGCGCTGGTAACCAGATCGAGCAGTTCGGCGTGCCGGCCTATGCCTCCAGCATCGCGTTCGAAGCAGCCGCCAATGGTGATCGCGCCACTGCGATGGTCGTCGCACTCAACAATCTCGCGCCGGACCGGCGCCTCCTATCGCCGGCCGAGACCGTGAACGGCATCACCGTCGGCTCATGCAACGACGACGCCGTCTCGCCCGCCGACCGACTGCTCGCACGCACCTTAGTCGATCCATTTCCCGAACATCGCACATCCAATCCGTCAAGTTCGCTAGGCCCCGGTTTCGCCAATTCCGTGAAGCCGGACATCCTGATGCCGGGTGCGCGTGAACACCTTCAGGTCGTGCGGACACACGATTATATCGACGTACAGCCGGGACGGCCGGCACGCGGCGCAGGCCTGCGTGTCGCAGCACCACCCGCGAACGGCCGTGAAAATCTTGACGGCTACACCAACGGCACCAGCGCCGCCGCCGCGCTCGCTTCGCGTACCTGTCACCGCATCCACGATGCATTGGAAGCGGCATACGGTGGGGAGTTTTTGAGGTTGCCGTCGATCAACCGCGCGGTGCTGCTGAAGGCCTTACTCGTCCATCCGGCACGGTGGCCCGACGATATCGCCGAGCTGATCCGGCGGACGATCGGCCCCTCCGGTCGCGGTCAGGCTAGTCGTCAGAAAGACAATATTCGCCGGTTCCTCGGCTATGGCAGCGTCGATGCCGATGATGCCATAGCCTGCGCTGGCGATCGCGCGACCTTTTTTGCGACCGGTTCGCTCCAGCGCGACCGGACGACGACGATCGCTGTGCCCGTGCCGCTCGCGATCAGTGGTCAGGCACGCCCGCATGCGCTTACCGCGACACTCGCTTGGTTCACGCCGGTATCACCCGGCCGAAAAAGCTATCGTAGCTGCAAGCTGAAAATCCTCGATCCCGTCGAGACCGATGCCCTAGCGGTGAGCGCTCACGCCAATCAGCCCGACGGCAATCAGACCAACCGTGGCACCGTGTTCACGCGCTGCTGGAGCGGGCAGTCTGCGCCACGTGTTGGGCCGAACATGACAATTGCGCTGCAGGTGCAGCGTGAGCCCGATCAGGCGGCCGTCATCGACGAAGCTGTCGTCTACGGACTCGCTGTTACGCTAGCGATGCCTGGTGAGGTTCGCCTGTATGACGAGGTGCGAGCACGTATTGCTCCGCCGATAAGAGCAGAGGGTCGTTGAGGCTGTCCACCGATAGGCCGTCGACCAGAATGATCAGCATTTTGAATCTTAGGCAACATTGAAATCGCCACCTTCAAAACATGCGGGATGACAGTCGCGTCGACGATGACGGTGTGAGTCGCGCTGGTCAGCCATCCGCACCGCGTTCGCAAGCATCGGCTTTCAGAATCGCGAAGACGGTGTCTCAATGACCGAAGCGAGGGCGCACAGCTGCCAGGCGGCTCCGTGCCCAGCGAATGGCTCGTTTCGGTGACGTTTGCCGTTCAAGGCCCGATAGGCGAACGACCGGCTGTGGTCGAAAGCTGCCTGACTATTTCACCGTTAGCACCACTGCCGTGCAGTAATTTCGTGCAATGGGCCAAGTTCGCTCCTTTGCCAGCGTTCGCTGCAGCCGAAGCGTAGGTACATTATCGGGCGCAGCGAGCATGATCGACGCTGCCTTACGCAGCTCGCTGCGCTAGCGTGCCGGTGATGGCATCCCGACGAACCGTATATGCCTCCAAAGGCCGCCCTGCACGGCGCGACATTGCCGCAGAGCGCTGGTTGCTGCTGCTCTTCGTCGTGGCAGCGGTCGCCATCGCTGCTGGCCTTCTGGATATGGTCGGCGTTGCTCCGGAGACGAAGCCGCCCGGGAAGCTGACGATGGCGCAGGCCCGCGCCTCGAACGCTAGCGTGCCCGTCGTAGCTGCTGCGCGCGTCCGCGCAGCACCCTATCGCTTTCGTGGCGGCCCCGCCGAACGCGCACAAGCCGTCGACTGCCTGGC
>CAJYHD010000457.1 GCA_913773715.1 uncultured Sphingobium sp. | reverse complement strand
CCGACCGCATCGGCGACATCAACAATCTGATCGTTTCGTCCAATGGTCGGGTCGAGGGCATCGTGATCGGCGTCGGCGGCTTCCTCGGCATCGGCGAGAAGGATGTCGGCGTTCCCTTCGACAACGTTTCGATGACACGTGGCGAGAACGGCCAGCCTCATGCGATGCTCGCGGCGAGCCGCGACCAGCTGAAGAACGCCCCGTCCTTCGAGGATGACAAGGCGGACCAGATGGCCGCGAACACCAACACGACCGCCACCGGCACGACGGGCATGGCCGCCGGAACAGCCGCCGGTACGGCTGGCATGGCGGCCGGAACGGCCTCGACCGGCATGGCGACCGACACGACGGACGCAACCTCGACAGCTTCCACCGGCGGCACGCGGGCGATGAACACCGGTACGCCGGTGACGGGAGCAGAGCTGTCGGCTGACAACCTGATGGGCACGAGTGTCTACGGCCCGGACAATCAGACGATTGGCTCGATCGGTGACATCGCTCTGACGCCGCAGGGTCAGGTCGATGCGGTGATCGTGGACGTTGGCGGCTTCCTCGGCATCGGCGCCAAGCCGGTCGCCGTCGCGATGGACAATCTGAACTTCATGCGTGACTCCGGCGGCAAGATTACGCTGACCACGCAGTTCACGCAGGACCAGTTGCGCAACGCCCCGGAATATAACCGGGACACCTACGCGCAGAATCGCGACAACATGCGCGTGAGCAATCCGGGCGACATTCCGGCCACGACGCAGGCTCAGTAACCAAACCGTGTTCGCCTCGTGAGAGGCTAGCACAAAGACCGAAAGGCCCGCGTATATGCGGGCCTTTCTCCGTTTGATCGCCGTGTTCAGGTCTCGTTAAGCCAGACTTACCATAATTTAAAGAGTGGTCCTTCGCGCCATCGCCTAGTTTGCATCGCAAAAGCGGATGCAACCGCCGATCCCACCCATAAGGCACCCATGGCTTTTCTCCGGCAGATCGTCGTTACCCTTGTTGTCCTCGTCGCCGCGCTCGGTGTGTGGATGATGTTGTCGCCGCTTCCTGGCCGCGTAATCTTGTCCAGCGGTGTGCCGCTGCCCGAACAGGCGAAGGCGCTGATCGCCCGTATCTCTCCCGAAGAAACCGAAAAGGCGGGCGCGACACGCGCGCCGCAGGGCGGCTCGGCGGCCCAACTCGTCGTGGTCGATCCCGCCAGCCCGGCGGTGGCGCGGGATCGCCTGCGTGCGCTCGGAACAGGCGAGGCCATTCGCTCCGTCGCCATTCGCCCGGATGCCGGCGGCATCGTCGCCGGCATCGGCTTTGGCTCGGGCGACGAAGTCCGCGAGGGAACGACTCTGGCGGTGCTTCAGAACGACGCCGAGCGGGTCGCCGTAGACCGCGCCAAGCTCGCCCTGGCCGCTGCCGAAGAACAGCTCAAGCGCTACCAGTCGTTGGCGGCGGGCTCCGCCGTCACCTCCGTTCAGCTGGATGACGTCGCCCGAGCGCGCGATGCCGCCGCGCTCGACCTTCAAACCGCCGAGATCGCGCTGCGCAAGCGGGACGTGGTCGCTCCCATCTCTGGCCGCGTCGGGCTCCTCGATCTCGACATCGGCGATCTCGTGGATAGCACGACCCAGATTGCCGTGGTGGACGACCGCACCAAGCTGAAAATCCTCTTCAACGTGCCGGAAGCCTATGCTTCGCAACTCGCCTTGGGTCAGCCGGTCGCGGTCGAACCGACGACGCGCACGGGCCGCAGTTTCGAAGGCCGTCTTTCGGCGCTCGACAGCCGCATCAATGAGGCGAGCCGCACGCTGCGCGCCGAGGCCGTCGTGGACAAGGGCGAGGACCGTCTGCGACCCGGCATGTCCTTCAGCGTATCCATGGAATTTCCCGGCCAGAACTACGTCTCCGTCGATCCGCTCTCCATCCAGTGGGAGCGCGCTGGCCCTTATGTCTGGACAGTTGCGAGCGACAAGGCGCTGAAGAAGCCCGTGAGCATTATCGAGCGCAATGTGGACCGGGTTCTGGTCGCGTCCGATACGCTGAAGGCCGGCGACTCCGTGGTGCGCGAAGGCTTGCAACAGCTCCGCGACGGGTTGCCCGTGCGGGTACGCGAGCCGGTTCAAGCACCCGTACCCGCCGACGCGACAGACGCGCCGGCCCCCATCCCCTCGGCCGCCGCCGACCCGGCCAATGGCCGCCGCGCGGAGCTGGCCCGATGAGCGGCGGAGCCGAGCCTGGCGCGCCGCCCCCCGGCGAGGGGCGCATGGACGGGCTGACCGCCCTTACCTCGCTCTTCATTCGCCGCCCCGTTTTCACGATCGTCATCAATCTCCTTTTGATCGTGGCGGGGCTGGCGGCTTTCAACGCGGTGGAAATCCGCGAGTTGCCCAATGTCGATCGGCCGGTCATCACGGTGACGACCCGTTTCGAGGGCGCGTCTCCCGAAGTGGTGGATCGTCAGCTGACGGACGAGATCGAAAGCGCGGTCGCCCGTGTGCCGGGCATCGCCTCGATCTCCTCCTCGTCGCGTTTCGGCCAAAGCCGGGTGACGATCGAATTCACCGACACGACCGATCTCAATGTCGCGGCGAGCGACGTGCGGGACGCCGTGGCCGGCATCGCCAACTCGCTACCCGAGGACGCGGACGAAGCGCGCATCGTCAAGGCGGATGCCGACGCCGACGCCATCATGCGGCTCGCCATCCTTTCCTCCACGATGAAGATCGAGGATCTAACGACGCTGGTG
>CAJYHD010000456.1 GCA_913773715.1 uncultured Sphingobium sp. | reverse complement strand
ATGCGAGGCCAATCGCAAGCGCAGGTGCTGCAAGCATCAACGCCGTGCGCGGCTTCCAGCTATGCAGTAGGACGAGCAGCGCGCCCACGACGCACATCTGCCCGATCCAGTTGATGACGCCGAGCCCGGGACCATATCGCCCTATCGCCGCTATTACGGCGCAGCCGAGCAGCACCCAGCCCGCTATCCGTGCCTGATCCGGCGCTGGCATGATCGGCAAGGGCGGGGAGGGGCGGTGCTTCTTCATGCCCAGCGTTAGGCTGGCGAAAGCGGCGTAGCTGATCAAACCGGCCTCAAGCATCGACAGTCTCGCGGGCAAACGAGACGGCGGCTGATGGCTGTGGAGCGCGGCGGCTTCGGGGCTTGGCTGCGACCTTCTGTTTCCCCGCCCGCCATGCGCCGAAGCCCAGCAGTGCCGCGAGAGCGAAGAACGCCAGGTCGAACGAAACGAACAACCAGTCACCTCGCGCCAGGCTCGCGAACAGCCCGCGATCCGTCGTCGCCATGTTGATCAGCGGCAGAGCGGCGAAGGCGAAGGCTGACAGCGCCAGCATTTCCGACCACGCACGCCGCACAGGACGCAGGAGAGACAATCCCGCCAACCCGAACCAAGTCCAGAACATCACCGCGACTTCCATATCCGCGCGCTCCGGCAGATCGGCGGGAATGATCCGGTTCGCGATCAGGAACGCGGCCATGCCCGCAGGCAGGCAGGCGATCGTTCCGATATTCAGCCGCTCGACCAGTCGGAAGCCGAAGAAGGGCGCCATACCGGGCTTGCGCCGCTTGGCTGTCCACAGCAGCAGGCCTGTTCCCACCATCGCCGTGCCGGTCAGGCCGAGCAGGAAGTAGGTCCAGCGCAACACCGGCCCGGCATATTGTCCGATATGCAGACCTAGCATAACGCCCGCCGTGCTGATCGCGGGGCCGGGCGAGGGAGTGGCAGACAGTCGCTCTCCGGTCGCCCCGGAGAAGGTAATTGCGCCCCCGCGCGCATTAAGCCTGTCACCAGCGCGTCGCTGAATGGTGACGCTCGCCGCCGCATCATTGGGGTTGCGGATGATGAGAACGCCAGGATTGCCGCCGGCCCACTCGCGTGATGCCGTGGCGATCATCGGTGCGATCGGCTTCAACGGCACAGCCTTGCCCGTTCGCTCGCCCTCTGTCTCGCCCCCCAAGGCCTCCGTGTAGAAGGCGGTCGGCTGCTTGTAATTCGCTACGACGGGCCATGGCATATACATGACGACCAGCGTGATGAGGCCTGTATAGGTGATCATCGCGTGGAAGGGCAGGGCAAGGACCGCTGACACGTTATGCGCGTCGAGCCAGCTGCGCTGGCCCTTGTTCCAGCGCAGCGTGAAAAAATCCGCGAACATACGCTTGTGTGTGATGACACCCGAAATAATCGCTGCCAGCATGAACATCGCGCAGACGCCTGCAAGCCAGCGGCCCCAGGGATGCGGCAATTGCAACTGGAAATGGAAACGGTAGAAATGCTCACCGCCGCGCGTATCCCGCGCTTTCAATAGCGCCCCGGTAGCGGGATCGAGTTGGATTTCGCCCGTTGGGGCTTTCGCCGGCGCCTTCGGGTCGGGGATCGCATAGATACGCGTCATCGTCGTGCGATCGTCGGGCAGATAAATATACCATTGCTGATCGGTCGGTGATGTCGCCTGCATATGTGCGATGGCAGTCTCCGCGGCGCGGGTGGGCGAAGCGATCTGGTCGTGCAATTCCGGCTGCATCCAGCGCGTGATTTCCGGGCGGAAATAGCTGGCCGTGCCGGTCAGGAACATCGCGAACAAGATCCAGCCCGCGAGCAGCCCTAGCCAAGTGTGTACCCACGACATCGACTGCCGCCAGCTTTTGGCGGCTGCATCGGCCTTCACGGTCGCGGTCCCATGAGCCAGACGGCCAGGATCGTAACTATCGCGCTGCCCCAGATGACGGCGGTGACCCGCCCGAGCCGAGCCTCATGAAAGGCCCACAGTGCGAGCAGCGCGTAAAACAGGAAGGAAAGGACCATTCCCCAGGCCGTTGCTTCGACCTTGGCGACAGGAAGCAGTCGGGCCAGCAACGAAGCGATCCCCGAAGCAGCGACATAGCCCCCAATCAGCGCCGTTGCGCATCGGGCCACCATCGCGAGGCCCTCTCGCCTGCCACGCGATTTTGCGTTGATATAGAGCGTCTTCGCCATCGGTCCCACCTGTTTGACGAACCGCTTCTAACGGCAGCTGACGGCAGGTGCAATTGAGAATTGTTATTAGTCTCAATTCTGCGAGAGGCTAGATCGCGAAAATATTGAGCATCCGTGTGACGATCGACACGAAGCGGCGTTCGTCCAACCTTGCCGTCGGATCATTCCAGGAGGCTGCAATAGAATACCATTTTCCATCCTGCCTCTGAGCAAGAAAGTTCATCGACATAACGCCTGGCTCCGATCCGCCCTTATACCCCAGATAACGCCAGCGCTTCGCATCGGCGGGCGGTATGCCGGGATTGACGGCAAGGATTGGCAAGGCTTCACCGTCTTGCCGCCGCAGATGATCGAGCAAAGCGACCATAGCGCGGGGCGAGGCGAACCATTCGATGCTATCGATCGCGACCGGCTTTTCAGCCACGCTGCCGACATCGATCGCACCTCTATTCAGTATGTTTGCATTATCGATCAGCTGCCTGCGCCGATCGCTCGGCCCCGCTGCCGCATATCGCTGGGCCAAAGCGGCATTGCCCGGCATCTTGAGCGCAAAGGCTTCCACCGTCGTCATCAGGGGCAGGGTGCGATCAGGATCATCATGTCCGCTTATCCCCACCATCTCATCGATCCGGTCCCGCCCTAGCGCGGCCATCAACGTATCGGTCGCACTGTTATCGCTTTCCGCGATCATCGCGGTAGCGAGGCTGTGGAGCGTCATCGGCATATGATCCGGCCAGTCCGCAAGCCGTCCCGAAAAGCTCTTGTGATCGAGCGATACGACATCGCTCCACCGCCGCTCGCCAGCGGCTGCCACGCGCGCCAGTTCGGCAAGGACATAGAGCTTGAAGGCTGACCCGACTGCCATAGTCGCGTTGGCCGATCGTTCCGCCACCATCTTAGGTTTGCCGCCGCCAAGTTCCGCGACGGCGAAGGCCGTCTTACCCGGCAGCGCTTCCATATCTCGGATCACAGCCATCATGCTGTCATCGCTGCGCCGAACGCCTACGATGTGCAGCCCGACGATCCGATTGGGTGCATCCGGCGCGATCACGAGCGAGAAGCCGACAATCGCCCTCTCATAGCGGACCTCGACCTGCCCCGCCGTCGCGCTCGTCCGCGTGACGGCACCGAGCGCCAAAGGCCGCCCATGCTCCTTGCGCAAGTTGTCGGCCAACGCTCGCCATTGCTCCAGCGGGACGGCATCAAGGAACAGCGTGGAAAAGAAATCCGTCTCGCCGCCGGGTGCCGCAAGGACTTTCAGCAACTGCTCGGCCCGCGTGCGATAGGCGGCATCAGGGATCGGTGCGGCAATCGCGAGACAGGGCAGAAGCGCCAGTCCCATAAGGACAAGCCCTGCCGCCCAGCGCCTCATGCGTCGATCGCTTCCTCATCCACGGCAGCCGCATTCTCCTGGATGAAGGCGAAGCGATGCGCGGGCGTGGTTCCCATCAGCCGATCGACCAGTTCGCGCACCTGCTGCCGCCCCTCCACGTCATCGGGCAGGGTGATGCGGATCAGGCTGCGCGTCTTGGGGTCCATCGTCGTTTCGCGCAGCTGCATCGGGTTCATTTCGCCCAACCCCTTGAAGCGGCTGACATCGACCTTCTTGCCCTTGAACTCCGACCGCAGAAGCTGGTCCTTGTGCGCGTCGTCGCGCGCATAAAGGCTCTTGCCGCCCGCAACGAGACGATAGAGCGGCGGCTGTGCCAGATAGAGATGTCCGCGCCGCACCAGCTCCGGCATTTCCTGAAAGAAGAAGGTCATGAGCAAGGTGGCGATGTGCGCGCCATCGACGTCGGCGTCGGTCATGATGACAACGCGCTCATAGCGCAGGCTATCAGGATTGCAGTCCTTGCGCGTGCCGCAGCCGAGCGCGAGGATCATGTCGGCAATTTCCTGATTGGCGAGGATCTTCGCCGTGTTGGCGGACGCCACGTTCAGGATCTTGCCGCGCAGGGGCAGGATCGCCTGCGTCTTGCGGTCGCGCGCCTGCTTTGCCGATCCCCCTGCCGAATCGCCTTCCACCAGAAAGATTTCGGCGCCCTCGGGATCGTCGTTCGAACAATCGGTCAGCTTGCCCGGCAACCGCAGTTTGCGCGCAGAGGTCGCCGTCTTGCGCTTGACCTCCTTCTCCTGCTTGCGCTTCAGCCGCTCGTCCATGCGATCAAGCACATAGGCGAGCAGCGCTTTGCCCCGATCCATATGGTCGGTCAGATAATGGTCGAAATGATCACGAACGGCATTTTCGACCAGTCGTGCCGCTTCGGGCGACGTCAACCGATCCTTGGTCTGGCTCTGGAACTGGGGATCGCGGATGAAGACGGACAGCATGATTTCCGATGACGTCATGATGTCGTCGGCGGTGATGTCCTTCGCCTTCTTCTGTCCGACCAACTCACCGAAGGCGCGGATGCCCTTGACCAGTGCAGCGCGCAGTCCGGCCTCATGTGTGCCGCCATCGGGCGTCGGGATGGTGTTGCAATACCAGCTATAGCTGCCGTCCGACCAGAGCGGCCAAGCGATCGCCCATTCGACTCGCCCCGCGCTGTCTGGAAAATCCTGATTGCCCGAAAAGAAGACGCTGGTCGCGCACTCGCGATTGCCGACCTGCTCCTTCAAATGATCGGCAAGCCCGCCGGGAAATTGGAACACGGCCTCGGCGGGCGTATCGTCGCTGATGAGCGACGGATCGCATTTCCACCGGATCTCTACGCCGGCGAACAGATAGGCTTTCGATCGGGCCAGGCGATAGAGACGCGACGGCTTGAACTTCTGCTCGGCGAAGATCGCCGTGTCCGGCACGAAGCTGACCGATGTTCCGCGACGATTTGGCGCGGCCCCGACCTTTTCAAGATCGCCCTGGGGCAGACCCTGCGAAAACCGCTGGCGAAACAGCTCCTTGTTCCGCGCGACCTCGACCACGGTGTCGGTCGACAACGCGTTGACCACGCTGATGCCGACGCCGTGCAAACCGCCAGATGTCGCGTAGGCCTTGCCCTCGAACTTGCCACCGGAATGAAGCGTGGTGAGGATCACCTCCAGCGCGGACTTTCCAGGAAACTTGGGATGCGGATCTACCGGAATACCGCGCCCATTGTCGATGATCGCCAGGCGATTGCCCGCCTCCAGCACTATCTCGATCCGCGTGGCATGCCCAGCAACAGCTTCGTCCATGCTGTTGTCCAGCACTTCGCTCGCCAGATGATGCAGCGCCCGCTCGTCGGTGCCGCCGATGTACATGCCCGGACGACGGCGGACCGGCTCCAGCCCCTCCAACACTTCGATCGTGGAGGCATCATATTGCTGCGGGGTCTGGGCGTTGGCGGCGAACAGGTCTTCGGACATGACGCCAAGCTATAGGCACGCCGGCGTCTGGTGCAAGCAGGACACACTTCGCGATGCAGAAACAAAATGTCACGGTGAACCGTGAAACTATCCGCTAGGGGCATCGTTACAGGCCTGCATCCCAATCCCTAACGCATCAGGCGAGGAGAATAACTCATGAAATTCAAATATCTTGCGCCGCTGTGCGCCACTCTGGCGTGCGCGGTTTCCGCGCCCGCTATTGCGCAGAGCGACACCGGAGCGGTCGATTGGACCGGTCCCTATGTCGGTGGGTCGTTCGGCCTCAACTGGCAGAAGAAGGACAATGGCGAGCATCTGCGCTTCGACACCAATGGCGACGGCAATTATAACGATGTCGTTACCACCACGACCGGCGCGAATGCCTTTTCGCCCGGCACCTGTGGCGGCGGCGCGCGCGGTGCAACCCCGGCAGCAGGCTGCAATGGCGACAAGGACGCGATCGGCTGGATGGGTCATGCCGGTTACGACATGCAGTTCGGCAGCATCGTCGCGGGCGTCGTTGCGGAAGGCGGCAAGGCCTATATCGATGACAAGGTCACCGAATTCTCGACCACACCCGCCTTCTACACGATGCGTCGCTCGATTGAT
>CAJYHD010000455.1 GCA_913773715.1 uncultured Sphingobium sp. | reverse complement strand
CGATCTCCGGGCAATCATGCGCCACGCGGGCAGATCGAGAAGCTGGTGGGCCTCACTTTCACCGCCAACGGCCAGACGGTCGAGTGGAAGCGCGATCCTCTGAACGTCTATGCGTTCAATATCGACGTGCCGCAGGGCGCGCGCGAAGTCGTGGCGCAATTCCAGTTCATCTCCGCGACCCAGCCCAATCAGGGCCGCGTCGTCGTGACGCCCAAGATGCTCAATATCCAATGGGAATCGGTGTCGCTCTATCCGGCGGGCTATTACACGCGCCAGATCCCAATCCAGCCGACCGTCACCTATCCGGCAGGCTGGCAGGCGGCGACCGCGCTGCGCGGCACGAAGACCGGCAACGCCGTCGCTTACGAGACGATCGACTATGAAGCGTTGCAGGATTCGCCGGTATTCGTGGGCCGCTATTTCAAGCCGGTGGATCTCGGCAACAACGTCACGCTCAACCTCGTCGCCGACGATGCCGAGGAATTGAACTTCAAACCCGAACAGATGGACAAGCACAGGAAGCTGGTCGCCGAAGCAGGCAAGCTGTTCGGCACCTACCACTTCAACCATTATGACTTCCTGCTCGCTATCACCGACGAGATGGGCGGCATCGGTCTCGAACATCATCGCTCGTCCGAGAATCAGGTCGAACCGGGCTACTTCACCAAATGGGATGCGGGCGAGGCACTGCTCGACCGCAACCTGTTGCCGCATGAATTCACCCACAGCTGGGACGGCAAGTTCCGCCGCCCGGACCTGCTCTGGACGCCGGACTTCAACGTGCCGATGCAGGACAATCTGCTGTGGGTCTATGAAGGGCAGACGCAGTTCTGGGGCTATGTGCTGGGCGCGCGGTCGGGCATGTTCACCAAGCAGGAAACGCTCGACGCCTATGCGCAGATCGCGGCCAAGCTCGACACGGCGGTGGGTCGCCAGTGGCGGCCGATGGAGGACACGACGCTCGATCCCGTCATCTCCGCCCGCCGCCCCAAGGGCTGGTCGAGCTGGCAGCGGTCGGAGGATTACTATAATGAAGGCCTGATGATCTGGCTGGAGGCCGACGCGATCATTGCGAAAGCAACGCGCGGCAAGAAGGGCCTCGACGATTTCGCCAAAGCATTCTTCGGCATCAATCCGGGCGATTGGGGACAGGTCGTCTATAATCGCGGCGACGTCATCAGGACGCTCAACGACATCGCGCCCTATGACTGGGCAGGCTTCTTCCAGAAATATGTCGATTCGACCACGCGCGAAACGCCCAAGGGCGGCTTCATCCTGGGCGGGTACAAACTTGTCTATGGCGAGGAGCCGGGCGCGATCACCAAGGCGTCGGAAGGCGCGAACAAGATCGTCGACCAGAGCTTCGGCATCGGCCTTATCGTCAAGAGCGATGGCGAAATCAGCAACGTTATCTGGGACAGCGCGGCGTTCAAGGCGGGCCTCGTCACCGGCGCGAAGATCCTGTCGGTCAATGGCGACGAATATTCGGCCGACGTCTGGAAGGCTGCAATCAAGGCCAAGCAGCCGATCCAGATCATCCTCAAACAGGACAAATACTATCGCACTTTGACTCTCGATTATTCGGGTGGCCTGCGCTATCCGCGCTTGGAAAAGACGGGAGAGGGTGAAGGCAGTCTCGACAAGCTGCTCAAGCCAAGAACATGAATCACCCCAACGCCAAAGTGCAGAAAAGGGCAAAGACATGAACATCGAACTGATCCCCGTGGGCGATGATCCGCCGCACAGCCTGAACGTCATCATCGAAGTGCCGACCGGCGGCGAACCGGTGAAGTATGAGTTCGACAAGGCGTCGGGCGCGTTGTTCGTGGACCGCATCCTGCATACGCCGATGCGCTACCCGGCCAATTATGGTTTCGTGCCGCACACGCTGTCGCCCGATGGCGATCCGCTCGACGCGCTGGTGATCGCGCGCTCCCCCTTCGTGCCGGGTTCGGTCGTGCGGGCGCGCCCGATCGCCGTGCTCAATCTGGAAGACGAAGCGGGCGGCGACGAAAAGCTGGTCTGCGTGCCGGACAACAAGACTTTCCCCTATTACAGCAATGTGGGGGAAAAGGACGATCTGCCCGGCATCGTGATGGAGCAGATCGAGCATTTCTTCACCCACTATAAGGATCTGGAAAAGACCAAGTGGGTCCGCGTCGGGACGTGGGGCGGCGCGGAAGACGCCAAGCGCATCACGCTCGAAGCGATCGAACGCTATCAGGCGAACAAGAAGGCCGCGTAAGCGCCTGACCTTCGCCGAGATGAGAGAGGCCGCGCGGGATATCCTGCGCGGCCTTCTTCATATCAGGCGGTCGGCCTCCAGCGCGAGCGCAAGCGGGTCCCGGCCGCGCGGCTGGCGGACATGGAGGCGGGCGTCAGCTTCCACGAGTCGGGCGATTCCGGTTTCCAGTTGCGCTTCGGGCAGCGTGAATGGCAGGCGGACGAAGCGCTCGAACGCACCGCTGACGCCGAAGCGCGGGCCGGCGGCTACGCGGACTCCGACGCTCTCGGCCATGGCGGCAAGCGCCGTCGCCTCGCCACGTGGCAATTGTGCCCAGAGCGAGAGACCGCCCGCAGGCGATTCGACGCGCCAATGCGGCAGGTGGCGCTCGATCAGTCCAAGCAGATGATCGCGACGTGCGCGCAACAGGTCCGCGCGCGGTCCCAGCCCTTCGTCTGCGGCGATGAGATGCGCGGCGGCAAGCTGCTCCAATACCGGGCTGGCCATGTCCATCGTCGTGCGCAACCGCCCCAGAGCGGCGATGGTCTGGGCATCGGCCCGGATCCAGCCGATGCGCAGGCCGCCCCAATAGATTTTGCTCGCCGATCCCAGCGTGATGACCTGCCGCCCGGAAGGATCGTGCAGCGCGACCGGCGGCGGCGGCGCGAAATCGAGGCCCATCGCGACCATCGTCTCATCTACGACCAGCGGGGTGTGGCTGCGCGTCGCAGCGGCGACGAGCGCGCGGCGGGTTGCGGGGTCCATGGAACGCCCGGTCGGATTGTGGAAATCGGCGATGATATAGGCGAAGCGCGGCGACGTCTGACGAAAGGCGGCCTCCATCGCGTCAATATCCCATCCCTGATCAGGCAGGCCGACCGGCACCGGCACGACATGCGCGCGCTGCAACGCCTGGATCGCGTTGTGATAGGTCGGATGGTCGATCACGACGCGATCGCCCGGCCCGGCCAGCCATTTGAGGATGAGCGAGAAGCCCTGCTGCGCGCCGTTCGTGACCATGATCTGGTCCGGTGATGTCTGACAACCGCGTCTTTCA
>CAJYHD010000454.1 GCA_913773715.1 uncultured Sphingobium sp. | reverse complement strand
CTGGAGTTCAGACGTGTGCTCTTCCGATCTTTTGCTTATTTAATTTCCTACTTCTGAAATATCCTTGCCAGACGCCTGCCAGTTTATGGGTGTGGCTCCGGGTAGGACAGGCGCGCTATTCGTGCGGGCGGATCGCGCGGTTGAGGCTTTCCATCACCGCCTCGATCGGTTCGGTGACGGTGACGCTGCGACCCTCGCCGAAGCGGATGCGCGTGCCTTCCACCACGGACGAGACAAACGTGACCTGGGCGGGATTGACGGCGGTCTGCGTACGGTCGGTGCCGACGAACATGACGAGCATGGCTGAACCTCTCCTTGTCCTTATGGACGGACAGCCTAGCCGGATCGCGGCGCGATGCCAGCGCTTTTGTTGCGTTATGAAAGGCGCATGGCAGCGATGAAGGCGTCGGCGCGTTCCTCCAACCGGTGCGCCTCGCCCGAAAGCCGGTCGGACACGTCGCGCATCGCCTGCGCGGTGGAGGCGCGAAGCTGCGCGTTGTCGCTGATCTGACGCGCGCCTGCACGGATATGGCCGCTGGACGATCCGGCTTCGGCCACGCCAGCGCCGAGCACGCGACTGAAATCGCCATGGCGGGCGAGCGCGTCGAAGACGGAGGCGGACAGGCGGTCGGCGGTGCCGATGGCCGCGTCCATATGTGCCTGATCTTGGGCGACGTCGCTGGCGGTGGCGCGAATATGGTCGATCCGCCCAGCGATGGCGGCGGCGGCGTCGCGGGTCTGGTGGGCGAGCGACTTCACCTCGCGCGCGACGACGGCGAAGCCTTCGCCAGCGCTGCCTGCGCGCGCGGCCTCGATCCCGGCGTTGAGGGCGAGCATGGTGGTGGCCTTGGCGATGGCGTCGATCAGGGCGACGACTTCGCCGATTTCGTCCGCCTCGTCGCGCAGCGCGGCGCTGCGGCGGACGCTGACGCGGGCGTGGGATACGGCGTCGCGGATGGCGTCGCCCGCGTCGCGGACATCATCCTCCATCGCGTGGAACAAGGTGGCAAGGCTTTGGCCGCGTGCGCCGAGGTCGGTGAGCGTTTCGGCGGTCTGATCGGCGGCGACGGCCATGGCGGCGCAGTCGGCTCCGTCGGCGCGCGCCATTTCGGAGGCGCGGGCGGCTAGTGCAGCGAGGCTGTCCGCCATGCCGACGAGATCGGCGGTAAGGCGACCGACATCTTGCCCAAAATGCTGGCTTTCCCGCGTGATGCGCTCGACGCGTTGCGCGCGGGCGATGGCGGTGCGCGCGTCCCGCTCGGCGGTGAGGCGCAGCAGCAGCGCGCTGCCGATCACCCCGGCATAGCGCCCCTGCTCAACCGCGATCAGGCCGTCGCAGCCAGCACCCTGCGCGGCAAAGACATCGACCAGATGCTCCACGTCCGCGCCTCGCTCGACAAGCGCGCAGGGACGGACATGATCGTCCAGCCGCCCGCCGAAGCTGGGGTTTCGCAGCAGTGCGTGGCCGAAGGGATTGAAGAGGATGCGGCGCATGTCGCGCTCATAGATCGCGCCGACCGGGTGGTCGCTCTCGTCCAACACCGGCAGCAGGCGAAGGCCCGGCACGTCGCGAAACAGATCGACCGCCTCCCAGAGCGGCTGGCCCAGGCGAATCGTCGGGCCATCGAGCGCGGGCGTCGGCGTGGGCGTCGCTTCCACGACATGCAGGTCGGGGCGCGGCCTGCGCGATCGGCTGGTGAGGGTAGTCGGTGCGGACATGCAACCCATCTGCCCGACAATGGTAAACAGGTCGTTAGATTTTCATGACACTATTATGACAGGTGTTTGTTTTTCAATCCTTTTCCGGCTTGCCGTTCGGCTCGTAGCCATAGGCCTGATGCGCCAGCGCTACCACAGCAGGATCGGCATCGGGGAAGGTCATCGGCACCAGCTTTTCCAGCCGGTCGGCGACATAGGTCAGCGCGGCGATGCGTCCGGCCTTGCGATGATTATTGTCGATCACCGTCCACGGCGCATGCTTGGTGTCGGTCTTTTCGAACATGGCGTGCAGCGCGTCTTCGTACTCGGCGCGGCGGGCGCGATTGCGATAATCGTCCGCGCCGGTCTTCCACCGCTTCCAGGGCGTGTCGAGTCGCTGTGCCAATTGCTCGTCCTGCGTGTCCTGCGTAATATGGACGAAGAGTTTGACGATGTTGGCGCCCGCTTCGATTTGCTGCTTTTCGAAAGCGTTGATCTCGTCATAGGCGCGCTTCCATTCTTTCTTGGAGGCGAAACTCTCGACCCGCTCGACCAGCACACGGCCATACCAGCTGCGGTCGAAGATCGCGATGTTGCGACCGGCGGGGAGCCGCGTCCAGAAACGCCAGAGGAAATGATGGTCGCGCTCGACTTCGGTCGGGGCGGATATGGGATGGACCTGATAGTAGCGCGGATCCCAGTCGGCGGTCATCCGCTTGATGATGCCGCCCTTCCCCGCCGCGTCCCAGCCTTCGAGCAGGATCACGCTGCGCTTGTCATGGATGATGTGCGCGACCTGGATCTTCGCCAGCCGCTCCTGAAGCGCGGCGAGTGTCGCGTCATAGTCGCCCTTGAAGGGCTTGCCCTTTTCGTGGTCGGACAGGTCGATGGTCATGCGAGCATCCGTTCAGTTCGAGGACCCTGAGCGTGTCGAAGGGCGAGAACCCGTTCTCGATACGCCTTCTCGGCTTCGCTCGAAGGCTACTCGAACCGAACGGATTAAAAAAGGGCGCGCAAATTATGCCTTGGCTTGCGGCTCCACGACGCGGACGTGGAGTTCGCGCAATTGCTTGAATTCGGCGGCGCTGGGGGCGCCCATCAGCAGGTCTTCGGCGCGCTGGTTCATCGGGAACAGTGTGATTTCGCGCAGGTTCTGCGCACCGCACAGCAGCATGACGATGCGATCGACGCCAGCGGCCATGCCGCCATGGGGCGGCGCGCCATATTGGAAGGCGCGATAGAGGCCGCCGAAACGGTCCTCCACATCCTGCTTCGACAGGCCGACCAGCTCGAACGCCTTGACCATCAGCTCGGGCGACTGGTTGCGGATCGATCCCGACGCGATCTCGAACCCGTTGCAGACCATGTCATATTGATAGGCATTGATTGTCAGCGGGTCCTGCCCGTTCAGCGCGTCCAGCCCGCCCTGCGGCATGGAGAAGGGGTTGTGCGCGAAGTCGATCGACTTCGTGTCCTCGTCATATTCGTAGAAGGGGAAGTCCACGATCCAGCAGAGTTCGAACCGATCCTTGTCGACGAGGTCAAGCTGTTCGCCGACGCGGATGCGCGCCAGACCCGCCAACTTCGCCGCCTGCGATTCCTTACCAGCGGCGAAGAACACGCCGTCATTGGGGCCGAGGCCAAGCGCAGCGATCAGCGCGGCGGTCTTTTCCTCGCCATGGTTCTTGGCGATCGGGCCGCCTGGGACGCCATCCTTGATGTTGATATAGCCAAGACCCGAATAGCCTTCGCCGCGCGCCCAATTGTTCATGTCGTCGAAGAATTTGCGGCTACCAGCGCCTGCACCCGGTGCGGGGATGGCGCGGATGACGCTGCCGCTTTCGACCAGCGACGCGAAGATGCCGAAGCCCGAGCCATGGAAATGCTCGGTCACGTCCTGAATGATGATCGGATTGCGCAGATCGGGCTTGTCCGACCCATATTTTAGCATCGCTTCGGCATGGGGGATTCGCGGAAATTCGCCCGCTGGCGTGACATATTTTTCGCCCGCGAACTGCGCGAACACTTGCTGGATCACTGGCTCCATCGTGTTCCAGACGTCTTCCTGCGTGACGAAGCTCATTTCGAGGTCGAGCTGGTAGAATTCGCCGGGCAGGCGATCGGCGCGCGGGTCTTCGTCCCGGAAGCAGGGCGCGATCTGGAAATAGCGGTCGAAGCCCGCGACCATCAGCAGCTGCTTATACTGCTGCGGCGCCTGCGGCAGGGCGTAGAATTTGCCTGCGTGAATACGGCTCGGCACGAGAAAGTCGCGTGCGCCTTCCGGCGAAGAGGCGGTCAGGATCGGCGTCGAATATTCGGTGAAGCCCGCGTCCTCCATGCGGCGGCGCATGTCGCGAATGATCTGCGTGCGCTTGACGATATTGGCGTGCAGCGTCTCGCGGCGCAGGTCGAGGAAGCGGTAGCGCAGACGAATATCCTCGGGATAGTCCTGCTCGCCCGCAACCGGCAGCGGCAGTTCGGCGGCGGCCGAGAGGATCGTGACGCTATCAGCCACGACCTCGATCTCGCCGGTTGCCATGCGCGGGTTGATCGCCTCGTCGGCGCGGGCGACGACCTTGCCTTCGATCGTGACGACCGATTCCAGACGCAGCGTTTCCAGCGCGCGCAGCGGATCGCTGTCCGCCTTCGCGACGATCTGGGTAATGCCGTAATGATCGCGCAGATCGACGAACAGCACGCCGCCATGGTCCCGCTTGCGATGGACCCAGCCGGACACGCGCACATCGTTGCCGACTTCGGCCTTGGTCAGGGCGCCGCAGGTGTGAGTGCGATAGGCGTGCATGGCGTTTTGGTCTTTCAGCTTCGTTTTACGGAAATGACAAAGTGTCGCAGCCCCGCTATGGCCTGCCTTGTCGACTTTCGACGAGCCCGCCGGGGAGCGGGCCTGCCCATAATAAGATCGAAGACCATATGCAAATCCATCCGCTGATTACCGACAGCAAGACACTCGCCGACTTCTGCGCCCGGATCGCCCAATCGCCCTACATCGCCGTCGATACGGAGTTCATGCGCGAAAACAGCTATTGGCCCGACCTGTGCCTGGTTCAGGTGGCCGACGCGCATGAAGCAGCGGCGATCGACCCGAAAGCGCCGGGCATCGACCTCAAGCCCCTGCTCGACCTGCTGGTCGACAATGAGGATGTGCTGAAGGTTTTTCATGCGGGCGGGCAGGATATCGAGATCGTCCACAACCTGACCGGCAAGACGCCCCACCCGCTGTTCGACACGCAGATCGCGGCGATGGCGCTGGGGCTGGGCGAGCAGATCGGGTACGGCAACCTCGTCGATGCATGGATGGGCGTGCAGCTCGACAAGGGTGCGCGCTTTACCGACTGGGGCCGTCGCCCGCTCGACAAGCGGCAGATCGACTATGCGATCGGCGACGTCACCTACCTCATCCAGATCTTCCCCAAAATGCTGGAAGATCTGCGCAAGACGGGGCGCGGCGGCTGGCTCGATCAGGAGATGGAGCGGATCGCCGATCCCGCCAATTACCAGAATGACCCCAAGGATGCTTGGAAGCGTGTGCGTATTTCCAGCCGCAAGGCCGATGTGCTGGGACGGCTGAAGTCGCTGGCGGCATGGCGCGAGAAGGAAGCGCAGGACAAGAACCTGCCGCGCGGGCGCATCGTAAAAGATGAGACGCTGGCCGACATCGCCAGCCACCCGCCGCGCAATCAGGACGACCTTGGCAAAGTGCGGGGGCTATCCGCGACCTGGAAGACCAACGACATCGGCGCGCGGCTGATGCACGCGATCAACAATGCCAAGCCGCTCGACCGCGACGAGATGCCCGATCGCGAGCCGCGCCGTCCGGGCCTCGGCAAAGATGGTGCACTGGTGGCGGATTTGCTGAAGCTGCTGCTCAAGATCCGGTCGCGCGACATCGACGTGGCGGCGCGGCTGCTGGCGCGGGGCGACGATATCGACGCGCTGGCGGCGGGCGTGCGGGACGGGCTGTCGATCCTGGAAGGGTGGCGCTACGAACAGTTCGGGCGCGATGCTGTCGATCTGGTCGAAGGGCGGCTGGCTTTCGCGGTCAAGGGCGGCCGGTTGCTGATGACGCGGACGGAATGAGCGGGTCGGGGTCGTTCCTCTTGCTTGCGCGTTGTCTGCGCTGGAATGAAGGAGGGGATATGACCCGATCGATGCTGATTGCCGCCGCCGCCTTGCCGCTCGCCGCCTGCGCGGGCGCCGGGAGCGAAGGGCCGGGAACGCCGGTAGCTGCGGCGCAAGGATCGTGCAAGGCCGAAGGGCTGGAGCGCTTTACCGGGCAGAAAGTGACCGACACGCTGGGTGCGGAGATCATGAAGGCGTCCGACGCGAAAACGTTTCGATGGGGTGGTCCCGACATGGCGATGACGATGGACTTCCGCCCCGATCGCGTCACCGTCAGCTATGATGCGCAGATGCTGGTGACGCAGGCGCGCTGCGGTTGAGGGCGGACGCTGATCCTACCATGTCGCGGCGGTCGGTGGCGCTGGCGGCGCTTTCCACCATCGTCGAATGGTATGACTTCACGCTCTACCTCTATTTCGCGACGATCCTGTCGCGCACCTTCTTCGGCGGAGGCGACGCGGCGCTGGGGCAGACGCTGGCGAGTTTCGCGCTTGCCTATCTGCTGAGGCCGCTGGGCGCGATCGTCTTCGGCCATATTGGCGACCGCTATGGGCGGCGGCTGACCATGTTGCTGTCGATGGGCATAATGGCGGCGGCGATGCTGGTGACCGCATTGCTGCCGACCTATGCGCAGATCGGCCCGGCGGCGGGCGGGTTGCTGCTGGGCTTGCGCTGCGTCATGGCCTTCTCGGTCGGCGGGGAATATACCGGCGTCGTCGCCTATCTGCTGGAGGGGGCGGCGCGGGAACGGCGGGGCCTCATCACGTCGCTGGCGGCAGCGGCGAGCGAGGTCGGCGGATTGCTGGCCGTTGGCCTGTCCGCTGCGACGGTGGCGCTGCTGCCGCAGGCGAGCGTGGATGCCTGGGGATGGCGCATCCCCTTCTTTGCAGGATCGGCATTGGCGGCGATCATATTGGTCGCGCGATCGACGGTCGAGGAATCACCCGACTTCCTGCGGCAGAAGGAGCGCGGCACCCTGCCCGCCAATCCACTGAAGCACAGCCTGAAGCATCATCGCGGCGCGATCGCGCGGGGCTTTGCGATTTCGGCATTGGGGTCGATCACTTATTATGTCGGCATCACCTATGTGCCTGCGTTTCTGACGGGCGTGGGTGCGATGGCGGAGGGGCAGGCGTTGATGGTGTCGACGATCGCGGCGGTGGCGGTGATAGTCGTCACCCCCTTTGTCGGATGGATGAGCGATCGCGTGGGGCGTAGGCCGGTG